>CAYUAV010000068.1:0-11515 GCA_964442665.1 uncultured Bacteroidales bacterium | reverse complement strand
CAGATCCAACGGTTATTGCCGATGGGCTTGTTCCCGGAGAGTCGATAGTACCTGCTCTGTTATAGCCCCAATTGCCTGCAGCAATACAATAGGTAACACCCAAATCACTTGCTGCTTCAACAGCATCAATCATAGGATCATTCTCCATCGGGTCACCTCCCAAACTCATATTGGCAATATCCAGCATATCCGAAAAATCATAATCATTATTCGGATCGACCGTGTATTCTATAGCACTGATTATATCTGAAGACCAGCCGCCTCCGTATTCATCAAGAACTTTCAGTGCATAAAGCAATGCGTTTGGAGCCACACCTCGCACCGTTCCATCCGCACCTACTATACCGGCCACATGTGTTCCATGAGAGAAATCATCCATAGGATCCTCATCCAGATTTACATAATCGTATCCCCCAATTACCTTATATCCTGGCCCGAAGCCACCGCCCAGATCGGGGTGATTATAATCGATACCTGAATCCAGTATACCTATAGTGACACTGTCACCTTCACAATGGAGTTCGTTCCAGACACTGTCGGCATTAATTTGCGGAATGCTTTCATCAAGTGTAGCTTTAACTTTTCTGTCGGGATGTACGGCCTTAACATAAGGTAGTTTTTCAATGTCTTCGATCATCAAACTATCTATCGTTACCTGCTGCCCAAAAAAAGTTCTTGAATATACTTTACCCAGTATAGGTTTCATAGAATAGCCATGCTTTATACCCTTACTGGTATATCCGGCCTTGTAAATAGTGTTAATATCCATACGAAAGGTTTCGAATTGAATATTTTGTTGAGCACGCATGGCATTAACCTGATTTTTCAGTTCAGTTTTACTTAAGCCACTTTTATACAAAGAGGCAATTGGTTCTCCTTTGAATTCGACTATTACTCGTTTTTCGATACATGGAATTGAATCATCGGGTAATGATGACTTTCGCAAAACCTGGTGATTTTCATTGGATCTATCTTCTTCAAGTGAATTACTTTTGGTAAAAAGGATTGAAGTAAAAGATTGTGGAAAGGAATAAACAATGGTTACCGTTAAAAATGTAATAAAAAAACATAGTTTTTTAAAGATGCCTGAGAAAGGCACAGGATATAGATATTTGGTTTTTATAATGATGAATTAAAAGTTTAACAACTATTAAAACGTAATTACTTCATTATATTATCTAAAAGATTTTATATATAAATATTTTCCTATTAATTCAGCAATTTTTTCTCTCTGATTGTATAAATTAAGTTCTTTATAGGCAATAAAGGTATTTAGTGTTTATTTATAAACCAGATTTGCAACATTTTTTCAGGAGAAACGTTACAAAAACTATCTGCGTAAGTCAACCACAAACTAGTTAACTATGAATACAAACAAATCAACTATCGTGGCTATCGGGTTATTGGTAATATTCGGATTAACGGCTAATACACAGCAAACTTCCGAACCCTTATCGCTCGATAACAGTCCCATTGAAGGGCAGTTCCAGTATGTGTATCAGAAGTCTACCGACTTTGAAGAATATAAAATGGTGAGGCGCTGGTACCTGACCCGGCTTAAATCGCATGTTCTGGATTCCCTTAAGGGAAAACAGGATCAGATAGCTCAGGCCAGAGGACATATTTCCACTCAGAAAAACAAAATCGATTCGCTTTTGGCAGTTATTGATGTAACTGACGGCCGCTTAAAAACCGCCATTAAAGAGAAAGATACTTTTACCATGCTTGGCATTCCGATACAAAAAACAGGTTATAGCACAATGGTATGGTCCATTATAGTCGTTTTAGCATTTTCATTGATAATCCTGGTACTGCTATACAAGCGCAGTTATTCCGTAATTACGCATACCAAAAACGATTTGAACGAGACGCGGTCCGAATTCGAAGCTTTTCGGAAGCGAGCCCTGGAGCGGGAGGAAGGTATTGTCAGAAAATACCATAATGAACTGATGAAATATAAAAGCAAGGTAAATAACGTATAGGTTTCCTGTGCTTTAAATATTGGTTACTTCGTATCATTCCATTCCTGTCCCGGTTTTACTAATTTATTGAATTTGAATTTTTTTCCTAACTTAAAGCTTTGCCTATCGCTCCAATCAACTCGCCAATCAGGAGTATACTTATTATAATATGGTAATGTATGAAGAAAATCTATTTTCTGTTCTTTTTATTATTGACCGGATTTGTTTATCTGAAGGTTGATTCTCAAACACCATTTAATAAAGGTGTTAATCTGACCGGTTGGTTTCAGGTTGACGAACCGCGGCAAATTCAGTTTACCAGGTTCACTAAACAGGATTTTATCAATATTCAACGTCTGGGTTGCGATGTTATTCGCCTCCCCATTAATTTGCATTACATGACGAGTGGTGAACCCGATTACGTTCCCGATCCGTTATTTCTTACTTTCCTCGATTCGGCAGTACGTTGGGCAGAAGATCTCAATATTCATCTGATCCTTGATAATCACACCTTCGATCCCGCCGAGAATACCGATCCTGCTATTGAATCGGTATTAATAAGTGTCTGGAGTCAAATGGCTGAACATTATAAAAACAGTTATAATCATATTTACTATGAAGTATTGAATGAGCCCCATGGAATTGCCGATGCTACCTGGAACTCCATTCAGCAGCATGTCATCGATGCGATCCGTGAACATGATACAAAGCATACCATCATCGTAGGACCTGCAAGCTGGAACAGCTATAACAACCTGGAAAACCTTCCTCAGTATACCGATGATAATCTTATTTACACCTTTCATTTCTATGATCCGTTTTTGTTTACGCATCAGGGTGCAAGCTGGACAGTTCCTTCCATGGAACCCTTACACGATGTTCCGTTTCCTTACGATGCGGCCGGAATGCCGGTTTTCCCGCCCAAACTTGAAGATACTTGGATTGAGGACGCTTTTAATAACTACAGTAATGACGGCACTACTGCAAGAGTCCGGGAATTGATTGATATTGCAATAGATTTTCGTAATACCCGGAGTGTACCTGTTTTTTGCGGCGAACTTGGAGTGTATATTCCCAACAGTCCTCACCAGGATCGGGTGAACTGGTACGATACGGTCAGAACTTACCTCGAAGAAAATAATATTGCATGGACTATCTGGGATTATACCGGAGGTTTCGGAATTTTTAAAGAAGAAGGTAATGATTTATTTGAACACGACCTTGATACTTTGATGCTCAGAGCACTCGGATTCAATGTGCCCATGCAAACCGAATTTGTCATAGTACCCGATTCATCAGGATTTCCGATATATACGGACTACATTGAACACGGAATCATCGAAAGCAGTTATGTAAACAGCGGGTCGCTCGATTACTATTCCGTTAATCATCCGAATAACGGCAATTATTGCACGCATTGGATAGGAGAAGAGCAATACTCTTATCTGGGTTATGATTTTAAACCCGACAGGGATTTTTCATATTTGGCCGAACAGGGATTTGCCATCGATTTTTTTATCCGGGGACTGTCACCCGGTACTTCACTCGATATACGTTTTATCGATACCAAAACCGACGACCCGGACGATCATCCCTGGCGGATGCGGTATACAATTGATGAAACGCTGGCACCCTGGGATGGGAAATGGCACCATATATTCATTCTTCTTAACGATTTTACGGAACAGGGTGCATGGGATAATGGCTGGTACAATCCGGAAGGTTTATTCGACTGGACCGCTGTAGACAGGTTTGAGATCGTTACAGAATATAGTGATTTGAATGGCAGTTCTTTCTGGTTCGACAATATTTATGGAAACAACCAGGATACGGCCTCGGTCCGGGATACAAGTATGGTTGAATTACCTGAAGACATAAGGAATATTGTTCCCGAAAACTCTTCGCTTACGATCTTCCCTAATCCGGCAAAAGATAATATTACCATTAAATACACCGCCCCGGATGATTGTGATGCTGAAATTTGTATTTACGATATTTCGGGATGGAAAGTCGCAACCGTTGAACACAAATTTCAGATTTCCGGAGGAAATGCTCTTATCTGGGACTTAACGACCGATTCGGGAAGAAAAATTAATCCCGGCATTTACTTCTGCAGAATTACCTTATCAACCGGCATTTCGATAACCGGCAGAATAAGTATCCAATGATTCGGATGTAAATATTGTTGAAAATTAAATTTCAACCATGCACTGATCTGGTGCGCTTTATGGAATTCTATCAGAGGATAAATATACTTCTTTTAGTGCAGCAAACTGAAAGTACCCTGTACAGTTGTAATATTATCGTCCCACATTTTGGCTTTAATGATATAAGAATACGTATCGACATTCTGAAGTTTACCCTTATAATATCCGTCCCAGCCTTCCGAAATATCATTCGTATAGAATACCTCGATACCCCAGCGGTTATATATCCTGAATTCAATGAGTTCCTGTATACCCCAGCCATCGACCCTGATAATATCATTAATCATATCGTCATTGGGTGTAAAAGCATCAGGAACGCCTATCCGGTACTCCTCCCTGACTTCGATAGCGATATCGAACATTTCTGACTGAAAACACTGGTTGGTATCCGATACTACCAGGGTATAGGTTGAAGAATGGAGTGGCTGCATAGTAGGATTCGGACAATCGGTACAACTTATTCTGTCGTCCGGCGTCCAGACATAAAACAGTTCACGGTTCAGCGTATCATAAACCGTGACGGTAACACTGTCACCGACAATCAATGATGTATCGAGAGGGAATACGGTTATTTTACCTGCAATAAAACCTTCCTGTACAGTAATGGTAACTTCATCGGAATTAGTGCAATGGGTAATTGTATCGGTAATTGTTGCCGAATAGGTCGAAGTACTGTCGGGTGCAATTACAGGTGTATAGCTGGTGGGATTATCAAAAGCCGAAGAAGGGTTCCAGAAAATTATATGTCCTCCGGATGCTTCAAGCATGAAATCCACACCCGGGCATACAATAGTGTCGTTCATAAGGTGTATTTCAGGTAATGGATTTACTACTACTTCCTTTTCGACAGAATCGGCGCACGAATATTCATTTTCAATGACCAATTTAACCGTATAGGTTCCGGCAGCATATGTTACAACAGGATTCACACTCATACTTGTGGTGCCATTACCAAAGTACCAGTTATTCGCATTGTTACCGAGGGATGTATTAGTAAAGGCAACCGGTTGCTGATGACAACGCGTATCGGAAACTTCAAAATCGGCGATTACTTCCCAAAGGTGTATTTGTTTCCGAATAGCACAACTTCCCGTAATACCAGTTACTGTGAGTTCTACATTTAAATAACCCATGGTATCATAACTGTGGGTTACTACAGGATTCTCATCATCAACAATAGTACCATCACCCAAGTCCCAACTATAGTTTGAAACATCAGAAACAACATCTATTGTAAAGGTAACAGGGGAACCTTTACAGGCTTCCTGCGGATCAAAATTGAAATCGGCTACAGGTCCGTCAACGTTAACAATATAGTCGGAGGTATCGGAACATTGATAGCGATAGGTTATACATTGAACATTATAATTACCATGAGCATCATAAGCATGATACATATAGTTACCTATGCTGGTGCTGTCAGATCCATCACCAAAATTCCAGTAAGCACTGTCAATTGATGAAGATACATGAAATTGAACTTCTCCGTGAACACAGGCGTTGGTTGAATCAATGCTGAGTGTGGCATTTGGAGTAAGATTAACATAAATGAATTTTGTTATGGCATCGCTTTCAAGTGTGTTTCGGTTGGTTATTTGTAATGTCACAGGAATATCACCCGGACTAAAAAAGGTAAAAACCGGATTTTCATCTGTCCTGGTTCCAAGCGATCCAAAGGTCCATAAGTAATCGAATTCGGGTCCGCTTGATCCGGTATTGGTAAAATGTACAGTAAAAGGTGTACAGCCCAGTGTATCATCGGCGATAAAATCGGCCGTAACTTGTGAATAAATACCAGGTGAGGTCAGAAGCATCGTAAGGATAAATAAAATCCCAAAAGCGATTATTTCATTCGGTTTTCTTAGCTGTGTATGCATAGTCTGTTTTATATCATATTGAATTTTCTCGAGGGCAGTGATGTTTTGGTTAATTAAAAATATCATTTTACTGCCGAATAATGAAAATTTCTTTAACGAATTTTAAGTTTTGTCGAAAACTCACATTAGGAAATTTAATAATTATGCTTAATTTCATAGAACAATAGCCAGAAAAAACATATGCAGAGTTTTTTCAGATATCTCTTTCCCATTCTCAGCAGACTACCATTCAGAATGTCAATGTTGTGTCTGTTGCTTATTTATGCCTCAGTAATTTACGGACAGGACATACAACTATCTCTTTATGAGTATCATCCATTATTCGTAAATGCAGCCTATACAGGCAGTTTTGACGGCGACTGGCGGTTGAGTGCCGGATACAGAAATCAGCAGGTAGCTACAGCACAACCCTATACGACAGCCATAGCAGGCTTTGATGGTCATGTGTATTTGCGTAATCAGAAAATAGGAGCGGGGCTTTACGTAATAAACGATCAGTCGGGCATCGGCGGTTTGACTTTTAATAAGATTTACGGGTCACTGGCTTACGAAAAGGATATAAAGAATAACATTTTTGGAATCGGATTACAGGGTGGTTTTATATCTGGAAATGTCAACGATTGGGGAACATGGGATAATGTTAACGGAACATTTACGGCTCCCAGCGGAGAATTGTATTTCGGACAAAAGACCAGCTATTTCGATATGAATCTGGGTGTCAGCTGGAGAAGAAAAATTAACCATATTCTTCCGCAGGTCGGAATAAGCATATTGCACCTGAACAATCCGAATATTTCTTTTGTCGAAGGAGAAGGAAAGCAAAATATTCAGATGCTGGCCGATATACGTTTCGATCTGGAGGTTGGCGACAAACTTGTTCTGACACCCCTGGTTCTGTTCAATACCCTTTCGGGTATCAATCAGTCGGTCGCAGGAGCAAATATCAGTTACCTGTTAAAAGGTAAAAGAAATCCCGTGAAAGCGGTATTTGGAGGAGTTCATCTGCAGAATGGCATATTAGAGAATGCTTCATCTCTGATGCTGCAGATTGGTGCGCGAATAACAAGAATCGATATAGTTCTGGGTTACGAACGTAATTTGGGCAACTTCAGCAAGACCACAGGTTCAACCGGTGCCTTCGAGATTGCCATTGTCTATAAAAGTATCAGTACAGTTTTAAATACTTATTCAATTCCCTGTGAAAGGTATTAAACTATTCATATCAATCCTGTTTTTTATATGCCTGTTATTTACTGACAGGATCCAGGCACAGCTGGGCTTTGTTGATAATCTGAGTACAAATCAGCTTAAACGTTTTGCCAAAAATTCGATTCGGAAGGGGGATATACTCACCGCAATTTTCTTTTATGAAAAATACAGGGAACACAATAAAAACAATCAGAAAATTAATTATGAACTGGCTGAGCTGAACAGGCAGGCACGCAATTATATGGAAGCTAAAGAACTTTATGGAGAAGTTCTGGACCATGCAGCAACAAAATATCCTTTAGCCCGGTTTTACTATGCGCAAATGCTTAAATCGCTGGGATTATACGATGAAGCTATCGAGGAATTCAATACTTTCCGTAAAGAGATAAAAGGAGGCAAGGAATCGCAATTATATGGGCGTCTCGCCCGAAACGAGATATCAGGTTGTGATTCGGCCAGATTAATGATCCAAAATCCGCTTAATGTTACTATCAGCAACCTGAATTCGACTATTAATAGTCCCCATATTGAATTATCGCCCATTCCCATAAACGACAACTCTTTTATGTATGCCTCATTACGTGTTGACTCACTTATATATTTTACACCTGATAATGTGGATGTGTCAATGCCGGTTCGGCAATTTTACCGGGCAAGAAAAGAGGGAATGGACTGGATAGGCGGAGAGTTACTTCCTGAGCCCTTTAATCTACCGGGAATTGAGACCGGGAACGGGGTATATTCAAGGGATGGCAAACGTTTTTATTTTACACGCTGTGAAAAAAACTGGAAGGGAGAGGTTATATGCAGTATATACAGGATGATGAAAGATGGTAAAAACTGGGGGCAGCCCGAAAAGTTACCTCCGGTTATAAACGACCCGAATTATACAAGTACACAACCTGCTCTCGGCCGAACCGTAAAAAGTGACCGTGAAATTATTTATTACGTTTCAAACCAGCCCGATGGAAAGGGTGGACTGGATATCTGGTATACTGTCTGGAATGATGAAAAGAATTTGTACAGTAATCCACGAAACCTGGGAAGCAGGATCAATACGGCGGGCGATGAAATGACGCCATTTTACAATGCTTCCAAAAGAACATTATATTTCAGTTCAACCGGATTACCGGGAATCGGCGGACTGGATATTTTCAAGGCATTCGGAAGTCGCAATCAATGGGAAACCGTCGAGGATATCGGGTATCCTATCAATTCAAGCTTCGACGATCTGTATTTTACAGTCAGCCGTAAGGAGGAAGATGGTTTCTTCGTTTCAAACCGACCCGATTCACTTGTGAGTCAGACATGCTGTGATGATATTTTATATTATCATTGGAACGATTTTATCCGTATTACCGTTACAGGTACTATTTATCCTTTTGAACAAGACCGTTTCGGAAGAAAAAAGGACCTTTCGAATTTCGATTTTATGAATCCCGATGCAAGCATTAAACCTCTTGAAGGTGCTAAAGTTGCCCTATATGTACAGGATGAAGACACAAAGGATTATGTTTTCCTCGACCGGTACACTACCGAAGAAAACGGAAAGTTTTACTTTACGCTCGAACCCGATCGGGAATATGAGTTTAAAATGGAAGGTTTTCAATATTTCGATAGTAAAAATTATTTGTCGACCGATTTCTTTAATTTCTCCGATACGATTGAGATGCCTCCTACTTGGGTAAACGTATTAAGTGATAAACCTATAGTGCTCAAAAACATTTATTACGATTTTAACAGTGCCGAACTTACCCAGAAGGACAAGAATGTGATCGATACCACATTACTGGTATTACTTCGTGAGGCACCTGAATTTATTATCGAAATTGGAGCGCATACCGACAGTATCGGTGACAGGGAATATAATCAGACACTTTCACAGGAACGGGCTGATAATGTGGTGAAATACCTCATACAAAAAGGAATACTGAGAGAAAGGTTAGTGGCAAAAGGTTATGGGGCATCAAAGCCCGTAGCTCCCAACTTCAATCCCGATGGTACCGATAACGCCGAAGGCCGTGAGAAAAACCGGCGTACCGAATTCAGGATAGTAGGTACAATTGACCAGATGGGTGAGGATGAAGATGAAGAATACGTAGGCGAATAGTGTTGTATTTTTTTCAATAATAGTTTCGTCTGTATTGTTGTATCTGAATTTCATATTCCAAATTGCATTTTCGGAAATTTATGGCTTCGAATTTAAAATTAGTGGATACCCAATTGAATGAGTAAAGTTTTTTCAGCATTTTTCTCAAAAGCTATTCTACATAGGCATATACCTGAACTTATTTTATTATTCTCAAAAATGTAGTAATTACGACCTGCTGAAGCATGGATAATTTTGCTCTCAACAAAAACTCCCTGAAGATCATACAGTGAAATGAGTACTGCCTGAGGTTCTTGTAAATCAAGATACAGGATATTATCACTTCCAAACCAGACTGTTGGTTCATTGATTATTTTATCTTCATGCCATTCAACAGGATTCCTGCCTGCATGCAATTCGAAATTCAGATCAACTGAAGCGTTCCACTCATTTAAAATCACATCTTCTGCAATTTTATCCCTGTATCCGGGAGCAGAACATTTCACAGTATAAGTTCCGGGAGCTATCAGACGATGATAATCGCCATTTACAGGATCGGAATAAACCTGCGAACTATCGGCATCATGATCCCAAACAAATATCTTCGCCATCAGGGGTTCACCGGTCACGGAATCGGTAACTGTGCCGTGAATTCCTTTCAAACACTGACCTATATAGTCAAGCATGGCTACACGGTTATAATCCCAATACAACGGAAGAGATGCAGCGGGAGGCATTTTTACATTGCTGACTTCAATAGTAATTTCCCGTCCGTGACAAAAATAAGTAGTATAATCCTGTCGGCCTCCGGAAATAGGATACCAGTCATAACCATTAGTAACCCCGTCGGGGACCACACTTGAAAAATAACTGCTGCCTCCGTACTTTTTAGCCGTATCGGCGTACTGGTAAGAGACATGTCGGAACCATGCCTCATCAGGATGCGACCGGCTCCATGTATCCCACGGATAATTCATTACTTCTGCGCCACCGTGGTAGTTTGCTGAAAAAGTGAAATGATGGTTATTCATGAACAGCATCATAGCCGCGGTTTCGGGTTGCCAGTCTTCTCCGTCAGGATGTTCACCATCCACAGGATCGGGATCGGGAAAATTTCTGTTAAGATCGACCGAATTGGCGTTACCGCGTGTTGCACCTGAAACACTGTTGTTACCTGAAAAATAAGTGCCGTCAGGATTCGCATTCGGATTGATCCATATTTCAATATTATTGACCAGTTCCCGCACTTCAGAAAGTGATTCATAGTTGGACAGCAGGTAATCGATTAAATGCAGCGTTAGTATGTATCCGGTAACTTCATCGCCATGCATGGTCGAGGTAAAGAAGAATTCCGGTTCGGGTTCTTTGACACCGACATAATCTGAAATCTTTACGCAAAGCAGTTTTCGGCCATTCACTGTTGTTCCTATTTCATACAATTGGCACAGATCGGGGTAATTATCGGCAAATGCGTTCATCATAGCCACATAAGCATCGTAAGCAGGATAGGAATCCCAATCCTTAGAAATATAACCCGTTTTTAGTTTCGATTCGTCAAGCAGGAGGGATGGCGGAGTGAGAATGGTATATCCGGGATTCTTTTCCAGAAATCGGGAAAATTCCTTTTTGTTTGCATAGGCATAAATTGTGTCGTTCACCATCCTGTCAATGGAAATAATTTTTGAGAGGGCTTCCAGGTCAGAATTATCATGAACAAATTTAAAATACACCTCGCCGCGGGTTTCGAGATATTGCATGGCGCTTTTATTGCCGGCCGGTTGTGAAAATAATGAAAATGATGTAGCCATGGTAAGGAGAACCGGCAATACATAACCGGGAATGATTTTTAAATATCTTGTATACAACGAATACATATTTGATTAAACTTTTAGAATAGGTCCGGTTGCTAAGTAAGCGAAAATATTTCAATGCTATAACTTTAATTATTGAAGGATCAGAAATAAAAAGACCAGCAAAATTCATTGCTGGTCCTCAAATTCTATAAGAATCTGACCGGAAAAAACAGCTTATTAAAGATAAGCCTGATTTATAAATCTTACTTTTACACGATAGGTGATTCCTTTCATTGAAGGATCAGCCTTCAATTCGGCACGCTTCAGATGAAGTTCGGTAATGTAATTCAATGATTCATTGTCACTGCTCACTAAATAA
>CAYUAV010000067.1:4343-11539 GCA_964442665.1 uncultured Bacteroidales bacterium | reverse complement strand
GATAGTATTACCTATAAGTATAACATCAAACAGGAAAATGTAGGACGCAGGTTTCTTTCACAGATTCCTTTTAAGGCTGAAACAGGTAAACGTTATCAGCTCAGGATACTTGCACGCGATATCTTACGGAAAGATTTTAATTTACGCTTCATCGATGTGGATAAAACAAATGAATTTTCCGAACAGAACTTTAATATTCTTAATCAGCAAGGTGTTCCTTACTTTAATAATGTGCTGGTTCCGGGAGCTGCTTACCGTATTGAACACCGAAACAAATCGTATGATACACTTTTTATCGGTTATTATATAAACAACACGCCTTTACCTAGCCCCACATTTGCTGCCTCCTCCAATGAAATGCATTATTCAACACCCGACAGCACTTATATCCTTGCTTATACTCCTGAACTGCTAATGACGTTCAATTATGAAGGATTATTCCATTTCAGGTTCGATACCAATTATACCGACGGATTAACCCTGGTGAATTTTGGCGAAAATTTCCCGAAGATTAACACAGCACGGGAAATGATTGATCCCCTGGCTTATATTACTACGTCGGCTGATTATGATAAATTACTGGCTACTGTAAACGCAAAACTTACAGTGGATAATTTCTGGCTTGAAATAGGAGGGACAACAGGTCGTGCAAGGGAACTGATCAGGATTTACTATAATAGGGAATACTTTGCCAACTACTATTTCTCAAACTCAAAACCTGGCTGGAAGACCGACAGAGGAATGATATATATTGTGTACGGACCACCACAGAATCTGCAGAAATCACCTGATACGGAAACATGGATATATTATAATAAAGGAGCCAGCAGTACCATTAATCTGACCTTTGATTATAAACCCAATTCGTTCAGTCTTGACAATTTTATTCTCCGCCGTTCGGAAAGTCAGGACTGGCATTGGCGTGAAGCTGTTGACGCCTGGCGAAACGGGGAGATCTTTTTACTTGATTAGATTATGACTTTAAAAAATAAGAACAGCAACCTCATTTTTGGAATCCATCCTCTGGCCGAGGCAATTAATGCCGGCAGGCAGATAAATAAGGTATTTATAAGGAAAGGATTAAGAAGCGAACATTTTGCTGCATTATTTCAAAAGATACGAGATTATGGAATTCCATATCAATATGTTCCTGTCGAGAAGTTGAACCGGCTTATCGGGGGTAATCATCAGGGAGTAGTTGCTATGCTTTCTCTTATCGAATATAAAGATCTTGAAGAAATTATTCAGCGGACTTTTGAAGAAGGACGGGATCCTTTTATCATTGTTCTTGACGGAATAACTGATGTTCGCAATTTCGGAGCCATTGCCCGTACAGCAGAATGTGCCGGAATCGATGCTATTGTAATTCCTGAGAAGGGATCGGTTGCCATAACACCCGATGCATTTAAAACATCGGCCGGGTCGTTAAACCGAATTTCCGTGTGTCGCAGAAAAGACATGGAATCGACAATGAAATATCTTAAGGAATCTGGCCTGAAAATTATTGCTGCAATGGAAAGTGCCAGGGATATTTTTTTTCATGCCGACATAACCGGGCCTGTTGCATTGATTATGGGATCGGAGGGAAGTGGGATCAGAAGTACTATCTTAAGTCTGGTTGATTCCAGATTGCATATTCCTATGAAGGGTTCCATTAATTCTTTAAATGTTAGTGTGGCTTTTGGAATTATTGCCTTTGAAGTAGTCCGACAACGTTACTTATCAAAATAATGAAAATATTTAGTAATAATTACGGCTGAATGAATTTTTTACTTGGATTATATCTGCCACTTTTTGTATTTTTAGGGCAAAATTGAAGTTATGGCCAACAAAACTTTCTGGGATGAGAAGTGGAAACCCGTCTATTTCAATGGTATTGATCCGGATGAGAAATATGAAATTTCAAATTATGGAAGGATCAGAAGATTCAATCCAAAGAGTAAAGACTGGAAAATCCACAACCCATCAAATGTAAATGGGTATGCTTATTTTTCATTTCGAACCGATCAGCAAGGAGGTTTTCGAAATCGTATCACTAAAAGTCTGCACCGTCTGGTTGCCGAGAGTTTTATCGGACCTCCCAAAGGTGATTGTAACAATGTAATCCATAAGGATTTCGACAAATGGAACAACAATGTCAGCAATCTCATTTGGGTAACCAAGAAGGATATGTTTGCGCATAGCAGGAAAAGTCCCCGCACTGCAGCAGCTATCGAACGGCGAAAAGGAGAGATAACAAATGCCAAGCTCACGGAGACTGATGTGATTCGATTAAAGAAAAAACTCAGGCGGGGTAAAAATCCGCTTTACAAAATTGCTAAAGAGTTTGGTATAACGCATACTCAATTAAATCGTATACGCCGGGGTGAAAACTGGGCTCATATAAAAATCGATTGATTTTTAATCAGGCCTTTTCCTGGAGTTGTTTTCTAAGCATTTCGAGTTCGCGAAGAAGTTCTTCTTCTTTGCGGGCCGATTGCTCCTGCGTTGCACGCAATTCCTCCATATTTTGCCTCATTTCTTCTTCCTGCGATGACATTTCTTCTGCCTGTTGTTGCGATTGTTCGAGTAACTGAACGGTCTGAATGTTGGCTTTTGCCGATGAAATAGTCGCAGCAATGTTTTCTCCTATGCGTTCCATGAATTCTATTTCATAGTCCTTATACACATTAAACGACGCAATTTCCATGATGCCGAAAATATTGTCATTATATGCCAGCGGAATAAGGAGCAGACAGGTTGGGTTATTATTACCGAGACCTGAAGTTATTTTTATATAATCGTCGGGAATTTCCGTGAGGAATACTTTCTCCTGTTCCTGGTAACACCTGCCCACCAGTCCTTCACCGACTTCGATCCGTTTGTGCAGGTATTTCTGACGATCGTAAGCATAGCAGGCTGTCATTTCAAGGTAAATATTATTCCGGTCGTTATCATTTACAATGAAAATTCCTCCCTGATTGGAATTGGTATACCGGACCATATTGCTGATTATTTCATAGGCCAGGACCGTTAAATTGTCGTTATTCTTACGTAAAATATCACTGAATAAAGCAACTCCCTGAGAAGACCAGTTCCGTTGCTGTATCTCTTCCTGTCTCTTCTCCTCTTCGGCTTTGGCTGTTTTCAGTTCTTCGCGCATTTCAAGCAGGGAAAGTCCTAAAGTATCTTCTTCGCTCAGCGGTTTAAAATCAGTTTCGAAATTACCTTTTCCAATGGCAGTAGTAAAGTCTGTTATATCTCTAAGTCCCTGAACCAGTTGATTAAGTGCTTTAGACATTTGTCCCACTTCATCGCTGCCTTCTTTGAGTTTTTCTTTAGGCAGGATTCCTTTACTCATTTGCAGCAGGATAGCTTTGGTTTTATTTATCGGGTTGGCCAGCGAACGTATCGTAATCACACCGATTAAAATAGCCACCAGAATAAGACCAATGGACATGAAGTTAATGAATTTCTTAAAACGTCTGAATTGCTCTACCATTTCTATACGTCCCTGGTTTACAATTTCTTCCTGGTCTGATTTGAGCTTGCTGATTTCCATCAGTATTCTGTCGGTAAGGTTCATTACCTCTCCACCGTCTTCGGTCATTGGAGTGACTTCAAAGACAACAAACGGATCATCATAACTTTCAAATGTACTCAGCTGGCTCATTATATACTGATGTTCAGGAAACAGGGTATCGACAATTGTCTGATTGATTTTTTCCAGCAATTGCCTGTTTTCTTCCGATTCCCACATGGTACTTAATGCCCGCAGGGTGTCAATCACTATTGGATAATCTATCGAATGAAGCTCTTTAAGGCGCAATTTGTCGGGTGTATCGGAAATTTTATCAATATGCACCCACGATTTAATAAGCATCCTGGAATCGGAAATCAGGGCCTGCATCCGGTTTATCCATTCAAGCGAAGGTGAATAAACATTTGTTATCTCCTCATTAACCTCCTGGTTTCGCTGGATAGCATTCTGTGTAAGTATGCTGTTAATCCAAACGGCAATGGTAACGAGCCCAAAACCAAAGGCTATCTTGGTTGCAATCTTAAATCTCATTTCTTCGTTCCGATTTATTTTTTAATTCTATTCCTAAGATAATAAAAAATCGTAAAACCCGAATTAAATAAGTAGTTTATAAATAGGTTATTACTATTGTCTTTTCTTAATCGCGCGGACTATCTGCCGAAGTCCTTTTTCGAGTATCGATCTGGGACAACCAATATTAATACGTTGAAATCCTTTACCGTCTTTACCGAATAAAATCCCGTTGCTGAGACCGATTTGTGCATCTTTAACGAGCAATGTTCTTACGGTCTTATCATCAAGTCCGGTATTTCTGAAATCGATCCAAAGGAGAAAAGTAGCTTCAGGCTCTATTAACTCCAGAGCAGGCATATCGCTGTTAATAAAATCTTTTGTAAACTTAACGTTACCCTGAAGATACTTCATGAGTTGGGCGAGCCACTCATTGCCTTCGCGATAGGCTGCTTCCAAAGCTATGTTACCGATAATATTACCCATCCCTAAGTGCATCTTATTGACTGCTTTAATCATTTGATCATATAAAGTCTTGTTTGAAGCAATGAAGTACGATGTGGATAATCCGGCAAAGTTGAACGTTTTACTGGGAGCCATAAGTGTAATGGTCTGATTTGCCACTTCGTCGCTGATCATGGCAGTGGGAATATGTTTATGGCCTTCATAAATAATATCTGCATGAATTTCATCCGATATGATCAGAATGTTATTCTTTAAGCAAATCTCAGTCAGTTCGGTTAGTTCATTCTTTTTCCAGACATTACCTGTGGGATTGTGAGGACTGCAGAGAATCAACATTTTTGTACCGGAATCGATCTGTGATTTAAGATTTTCAAGATCCATCGAATAGCGCCCGTTTTTTAATTTAAGAGGATTCAGGATCAGCTGACGGTCATGATCGGTTACAGCCGAATAGAAAGGGAAATAAACCGGAGTCTGAATAATTATTTTATCGCCCGGATTGGTAAACGTGAGCACGGTAAAATTTAAGGCCGGTACAACTCCGGGTGTAAAACCGATCCATTCTTTCTTTACTTTCCATTGATGGCGCAGGTAGACCCAGTCGATAATGCTCTGAAACTGGCTATCGGGGTGAAAGCTGTAACCCAGTATTTCATGATCGAGCCTTTTTTTAATGGCATTCATTACAAAATCGGGCGTACGAAAATCCATATCGGCCACCCACATGGGTAAAACATCCGGATTTTTAAAAAATTTATCCCTAAGGTCGTATTTGTAACAGGCTGTATTCGTGCGGTCGATTATCTCGTCAAAATTGTAATGCATTTTTTTAAAGTGAAAATACGGAAATCAGGCAAAATAAATACAGGGTATATTATATGAAAATTTTAAGTAATTTAAAATGTAACAAAATTTATATAAGGGTGTATAATGTTTCATGTGTGATAGCTAAAAAGAACCAATTAAATTAATACATACGATTATGAAAAAATTACTTTCTTTCTTACTCACATTAGCTATTCTGAACATAGTATTTGTTACCTGCGAGAGACAGGAAAAGGATCCCCCCGAACTTCCTCCTTACGAGTCGATGGCGATTGATTTCAGTAAATTTACTGTTGAAGATGAAGTCAAAGGTGCATTCGGCGATAAATCCACTCAGGACGGTACAAGGGAACATTACAATTATGCGGCCTTTAATGTTGCTGTCTTTAATATAATTCTTACCGTTACACTCGTTGTTCCTGTGGCAGCCTTTGCAACAGCAGTTCATCACCAGCCTGTTTTTATTGGCGATGCAACCTGGGAATGGAGTTATACTGTCGATGGATTTGCCAGTAGCTATAGCGCCCGTCTTACCGGTCAGGTACGCTCAAACGATATACTTTGGGAAATGTACATATCCAAGTCGGGTATTGGTGCATTCGACGAATTCAAATGGTACGAGGGCACGTCGCTGCTCGATGGTACCGGCGGCCAGTGGATCTTATATCAAAGTAATATTCATCCTGAAGCTTTGCTGCAAATCGACTGGGAGCGTAATGGCGCCGAAATGAGTACGGTTAAATATACAAATGTTCAGGTATTGACTAATAATGGTACTCCCAATGAAGGTTACGGCAGCTATATTGAAGCCGGTAAAACCGATGATCCTTTTATGGATGCTTTCTATAACATTCATCTGGCAGAAAGCAATAATGATGTCTTTATTGAATGGAGCACAACCGAATATTACGGTCGTGTAATGTCAGAATCATGGTTCGGACCCGGTTGGAATTGCTGGGATAATTACGGATATGATATCGATTGTGAAGAATAGGAATAATTACTATAAATAATTGTATCGGAGGCAGCGTTACTAAAAGCGACTGCCTCTTTTTGCTTTTACACTTTTAACACTGAATTTCTCCTGCGTTTTATTATCCCAACCTTATCTATGAAGCCTGCCTGCTTAAGGCAGGGAGGGTTAACAATTGCGATATATTAGTTTAAGACCATTCATAAGAACATAATATTATGATGCAGGCCAAATCCAGGAGTCATTCCGAACTTGTTTCGGAATCCACTAACTAAAAAACGGATGCTGAAATGAATTCAGCATGACTATAAAATAGATGGTCACGCATGCTGAACCAGGCCTGACTGAATAAAGTCAAAAAGATAGGTGCATCGGTTTGGCGCAGATTAATTTTGTTTCTGTAAGCGTAAGGTTCTGTTATATGATGTTCACGCTCTGTTTTGTGATGTTCACCTGCTGTTCTGTCAGGTGAAGGTCCTGTTCTGTGAACGGAAGGTATGGTTTTATGAGGTTCATGCTTTGTCCGGTAACGTTCTGCTGTTGTTCTGCCAGGTGAGCCTGTTGTTCAGACAGGTTTATATCCGGTTCTGTATTCTTTTCCTTTGGTTTGGACGGGTTTCTGTGTTGTTCTGAGGGTGCAAGGTCATGTTTTGTGTTCTTCCTTCATGGTTTGGTCATGTTCCTTTCAGTTCTGATGTGTGTAATTTTTTGTTTGATGTCTTTCCGCTTTTCTTTCGCTGCATTCACCTGTAGTCAGGATAGATTTTTATACTGTTTAATTAGAGTAATGTCTGGTTCATTATCTTATATCTTTGGCTTTGTTAAAGATAGTGAGGGAATTGACCGGATTACAAATCCTTACCTGATAGTAAATTATTTAATAGATTCAGCACGCATTGCAGA
>CAYUAV010000067.1:0-4243 GCA_964442665.1 uncultured Bacteroidales bacterium | reverse complement strand
TTACAAATCCTTACCTGATAGTAAATTATTTAATAGATTCAGCACGCATTGCAGATGCGCAACGGAAGGTTATGAATAACTTTATTGGTGAAAGAAATCACAACAAACTCAAGTCTCTGACTATTCGTAGAAAAGAGAAAAATGCATGTTTATTCAATAACCAGTTTACTTCCTGTCCGGTTGGTATCCCTGATAAGCCTTATCTGGTAAATACCCTTCGGTAATCCGGCCAGATCGAGATGGGTAAGCCGGTCCTTAATATTTGATTCATAAACGAGGTTTCCTGTATTATTGTATATTTCAATAATTCCTCCGACATACTCCTGAGTTACTTCGATGTTGAATCTGCCCTGACCCGGATTGGGATAGCAAAATATGCCTTCATTCATTTCACCGGTCAGTGCATCGGGTAAAACGGCTGCAACAACCAGCGGATCGCTTGCCAGGTTACTGAAACCGTCAATGTCCTGCGCCACACCGGCCGGAACCTCAATAACAACATCTCCGGTCGACTGGGGGATGATATCCAGTGTGAATGTGATACCATCTTCCGTATGAAGTGTTCCGGCACCGGGATATCCGTTTGTAATGTCGACCTCATGTTCCAGAAAATCATGTACCTCTTCACTGAATTCAATAATAATGGTGAAGATTCCGGTTACAGGTTCAGTTGCACCGGTAGAAAGTTCTGTCCGCGGTGAATCGAAATCGGCCTGAACAACAAGGGTTTCGGCAGGAAAGTTCTCATTTGAATCATCGTCCAAAACTACGGAAACAGGAAGGTCGATAAGTACATCGCCTGTAGCAATCGGGGTCACCGCTATTGTAAACAAGGAATCATTTTCACCCAGGGCGGTTAATGATCCCGGATTTAAGGTACCATTGGTTATCAGGAAATCGCTTTCTTCCAGTCCGTGAACCGATTCATTGAAGGTAACAGTGACTACAAATTCACCCATCACAGGCATTTCTGCATCGGTTGTAAGCACGGGTTTCGGCAATACAACATAATCAGCAACTATCCTGTTATGGCCGGGCATATTCAGGTTACCATCAAGGTCCTGAACAACACTGCCCGGAATGCTGACTTCAATGGTCCCTTCTGTTTCGGGATGGATATAAACTTCGAAGTGCTGGTTATCAGTTGTTGTAAGACTGCCCGGAACTACAGAGCAACCGATAACCCTTATATCACCCGTAGTAAAACTGGTAATTTCTTCAGTAAAATTAATATTAAGAGGGAAATCCATATAAACAGGCCCCATAATATCCGCCCAAAGCCAGGGTTCAGGCGGTATTAAAATTGGCTCTAACACACCTGTCAGGATGGAATCCAGTGGCTGTTCTTCATAGGCCCAGTCAACGACAACAATTTCCTTTGCTTCCCGTTCAATGTTAACTCTCAACCATCCATAATTACCGGTCCATGGGCTATAATTGGTTACAAAGCGAATCCCTATAAGTGCATTACCGGTCCCAAGTAAATTATCGTATAGGCCGTGACCTAAGTTACGGTAATTTCCTTCATCGTTGGTCCATGTTCGACCGGAGCTGACCAAAGATGCATGGGAAAGCTGGTAAACATAAAAAGCAGTTCCTATCCATCCGTTCGTTGTACCGGCATTTTGAATGAAAGCACTGTAGGTCTGGTCATACGTATTAAAAATTGAAGAATATCCGGCTATCCCCAGATTAAAGTCTGTGATACCATCGTCGTTCAGATCGAGTGGATTAAGTATTCCCGGCGTGTCAAAAACCATGTTCTGAATACCGGAATAGATAACCTGACCTTCAATTGTGCCTGCAGTCAGCATCAATGCTCCTGCAGCGGTCGTATAAGCCGTTAAGCGACCGGCTAAATTTTCATGTGATGAAATGCCTGGCTTTCTCATAATGTTACATATTGAAATTGCAGGCAAACTACAAAAATTTAATTAAACGAGAAAAATCTTTGGTCATTTTATGTCAACGTCGTAATAGAAGCGATGGATCCTGGTTAAATCGGTTGATAGAACAGAAAATGTGTATTTCCTATTTTAACGATCGCCACATAATAATTGCAATGAAACCATAAATTTCAAGACGGCCCAGCAGCATATTAAAAGTGAGTATCCATTTGGCCATATCGGGTAACGAGCTATAGTTTGCCATGGAGCTGACATGTCCCAAACCCGGGCCGACATTGCCCATTGTAGCTATTGAGGCAGAAAAGGAGGTTAGCATATCGACATCACACGCTGTCAGCAGCAAAGCGGAAATAAACACTATCAGAATATACAGGGCTATAAAAAGGAGACTGTTCTGAATGATATCATTTTCAACCGGTTCATTATCGAGCCGGGTAATAATTACTGCATTGGGGTGGAACATTTTCATAACCAGCGTACGGACATATTTGAAAAACAATACCACACGGTCCACTTTTATTCCCCCAGATGTGGATCCTGCGCATGCGCACTGCATGGTAAAGAAAATCAGGATCATCTGGGCAAAACCGGCCCAATGCAGTGTGTCGGCTGTAGCAAAACCCGTTGTGGTGGCAGCCGAGGCTACCTGAAATGAAGAATAACGAAGCGATTCGGGGAAGGAGTAGGTTCCCTTCATATACAGGAAAAGGGCTACCAGCAGTATGCCCGCTGCCATGGAAATAATATAGTAACGGACAACATACGAGCTGAAAATGTTAAACCTGCGTTTTATGAGAGAAGTATAGAGAAATCCAAAGTGTATACCCGATAATATCATGAATACGATTACGGTCATTTCTATGGCTACACTATTATAGTAAGCAATACTCATGTTTTTGGTTGAAAAACCACCAGTGGCAATTGTTGCAAACGAGTGCAGAAGGGCGTCGAAAAAGCTCATACCCTCGAGAGTCAGTACTAAGGTCTCTGCAAGTGTAAGACCCAGGTAAACATATAGTACGATACGCAGTACTTTGCCGGTCTGGAATTTAAAATTTGACTCGGCTAACGACGATTGTTCGGCTCTCAGAAGCACAAACCGGGCCTGTCCCAGGTTAGGCAATACAACCAGAACAAAGATCACGATCCCGACTCCGCCAATCCAATGCGTAGCTGAACGCCAGAATAACAGACCTTTTGGCAGTATTTCCACATCGTTCAGAATAGAAGATCCTGTTGTGGTAAATCCCGAGACACTTTCGAACCAGGCATTGGTAAAAGTAAATTCACCTCCGAAAAGAATGTAGGGCAGTACACCGATCAGACAACTTAATAACCAGCTGAGAATTACGATAAAAAATCCTTCGTTTTTGCTGATATATTTGGCTGGAGGAACGAATATGAAAGGGAAAATACCCAGTAACAAGCATATTAAGAAACTATATAGGAGTGGAAAGGTGGCCGAATCGAAATTTGCAATTGAAATAAGGAATGCAATAAATAAAAAAGCTGCATTAAATAGCAATATAAATCCAATATATCGGGCAATGATATGAATTCGCATATAATGTTTTATTTAATATGGGAGGAATGCAGGAGATTATTAATTGCTTCGGCAAGTCGCTTAAGTTCGTCGTTGGTTTCAATTTCTACATTGAACTCTTTTCCATATTCGTTAAAATCTTCGATACCCTTTGTAATTTGTACAATAGGTTTTGCTACATAATGATGGATAAAAAAATTGAACAATAAGGTGAATAAGACGGCAGTTACAATGGATACAATCCCGGGCATAACCGATCGTTTCGAACGATCCTTTAGTAACTTGCTTGTGGTATACATGGTTTGCTGGTTCAGGCTCATCAGGGCTTTGATTGAGCTTTTAACATTCTCCGGAAGCAGTTTTTCCCAGGTCCCTAAAACCCTGACTCTTGCTTTGTTTTTATGAATATCTTCGTTGCTTGCTAATTTCTCAAAATATTCTTGAAAAAGATTAAAAAGAAATTTTACTTCTTTCTTATTTCTTTTTTTAATATTTGAAACTGAAGTCCCCCAAAAGGTGAGGTATTTTATATTGAGATCAAAAGTCTCTTTTAGTATTTCTTTAAATTTCTCAGCCCCCTTTTTGTGTCCAAATTGAGCGGACTTATTTTTTTCTTTTGCCCACCTTCTGTTACCGTCGGGAATTATAGCAATATGTTTAATTCTATTCACAATGTGGGCATGGGTGGGATCGAACCACCGACCTCTATCTTATCAGGATAGCGTTCTGCCACTGAACTACATGCCCGAGCGGAATAAAAATTGAAAAATTTATTTTTCTATTTTTATGGAGC
>CAYUAV010000066.1:0-11546 GCA_964442665.1 uncultured Bacteroidales bacterium | reverse complement strand
TTACAGACAGGGGACAATATCCCGCAAAGTGGGGACTAAATTCCCAGTGATAGGAATAAATCTTGCAGACTGGGGAGGATATCCCGCAAGTTGGGGAGTGAACATTGCAGACTGGGGTCAATATCCCGCAAGTCATGAAAAATTCAGTTCATGATCTTCTCACTGAATGCGATACCGTGCAAAGCCAGTTCCCTGAGAACCGGTTTATAAATTTCCTTTATCGTGGGAATATGGATCCCTTCCAGCTTGATTTGACCGGTAAGTATCATTTTTGCAGCTATGCCCAGGGGGAGCCCCACTGTTTTCGACATTGCGGTATTTACCGGATCATCTCCGGTTACTACCATCGAAGAGCTTATCAGGGTGGGAGTTTGTTTACCCTCCTCACGATAGATGAATTTGTGCCATATAACCAGCATATCCTTATCGCCAGGCTTCAACGCCCACTTTTGGCAAAGAATATGTTCCAGAATCTGAGCCGGTGTAGCATTCTTCAATCCTATTTTAGTATCGTCAAATATCCCAAGCCACTCTAACTTTTCACGCACATCAGAGTCCTGATCAATATGCATATACTGATAAAGCTTCGTTCTGACAGGATCTTCCTTGCTATAATATAAAAAAGAGTTAATAAACTCCTTATAGGTCATCTCCTCGGTATGTTGCATCGAATAACTGTCATCGGTGGCTCCAAGTTGGACAAATACATCCCAGGCGCGACAAAAGCCCGTCCGCCGGAGTGTTCCCCGGTAAACGGTGGGGACACCTTGCAGGTTGTACTTTTCAATATACTTTAGGGAGTCACGGTTGGCATACCCTTCGAATTTTCCATAGCCTTCAATATCGATCAATTCTGTACGGCGAAACAACCTGTGATAGGGAATATACTTGAAAGTGCCCTCCTGGATGAAACATGCGGGTCTTCCTTGTCCTGACAGCACTATATTCCGGGGATTCCATGTGATCTTATAATGCCAGGGATTGTTGTCCGATTCCGGTGCGATTAATCCCCCGGTGAATGTTTCAAAACAAAGCAGCTCATGTCCCTGCTCTTTTATCCGATCGATTCCCTGCATAGCCGACATATGATCAATTCCCGGATCAACACCCATCTCATTCAGGAACAGAATACCCTGCGATGTTGCACGTGTTTTCATATCACTCATTTCATCCGATTCATACGATGGGGTGAGCATGGATTTTGAATGTTTCAGGCATAACACAGCAACCACAGGGTGAAAACGGGCAGGCAGCATGGAGATCACAATATCTGCCGCCTGGACCTCAGTGTCTAACTGAACTTCATCGAAAACATCCAACGTAATAGCCCTGGTTGCAGAATTGGCTTTTTCTTTTACAAGGTTGATGTCGCGATCACCTACCGTAATTTCCCAGCCATATTTATTCGAGTTTTTTTCGAGGTATATAAGGAGCGTCGAAGATGAACGTCCGGCACCAATGACGAGTATTCTTTTCATCTGAATTCAGTTTTATTCTGGTTCGATAATCCAATCTGCAAGATAGTTATATCTGGAAGTAAGTTTGCCTCCTTCGGTAATTGTTGCCCGTGTAATGATATCATCCTCACCACCATGAAGCATCCGGGGAAGTACTTTTTGCACCAGGCTGTTTCCAAAATCCGTCGACGCTGCCCTCGGCAATCCGCAGGGCAGGTTGTCAATGGTCATTACAGTAATGTTTGACGGATTGCTGAAGGCCTCCTCTTCTTTTTCCTTCAGCGGATTGAAATCATAATATGGATTTTCATGAGTGGTTGTACGAATGGACGAGGGGACAGATCCGTTTATGTCACAAGCGATATCGGCAATAATCCTGATTCTGAAATCATCCATTCGCATCTCTTCGATGGTAAGTAAAACAGGTGCCCGGGGATCCCAATATGCAGCCATAACAAGTAAATCTGTAGTGCTGCAAAAACGGTTGAAATTACCAACATAATCTTCCGGGTGTCTGAAGAAATGTGCCAGGTCGAAATCTTCTCCTGTCTTCCTTTTGTTATAGGCCTCAGGCTCGATCTGAGTATACACCGGAATATTAAAATCATCAGTATGGATATATTCTTCTACCGACACCATTCGAACGCCAGCAGCAGCCAAAATTTCTCCCGATCCGCCGGCAACCCTGCCGCCACCTGTTACAGCTATTTTAAGAGGGGGCAGTTTCACTGTTAACACATGCTTTATCATATCCTGAAGTCCTTTGAAATGTTGTACCGGAAGCAGACCAGGAATATGGTAGCGTATACAGAAAGCTCTTATTCCGTTATACGTGCCTACCAGTCCTGCCCATCTTCCAAAACCCATCAGACGCATTCCATTACTGTCTGTCAATGTTTCGTAATCAATAAGGCGGATACGATTTTTCAGAATGGCTTTCAGCAATTCCCTATTATGTGGCTGTTTTTTGATGGTATGGGAAAAGAAAAGATAGGTTTTGTCAGGTATCAGGTATTCCGGTTTAACTTCTTTCACTCCCAACAGCACATCACAATCAGAGATATCCTGCTGTAGCAAAATCTCCGTCTGCTTATACTCGCTATCTGTAAAACAACGTTCTTTAGAAGGTTGCACGACCACCTTAACTCCTTTCATTTTTTGTTCAAGTTGTTTGCATTGTAATGGTGTCAACGGAACACGATTATCAGCCGGTGTCTTGCTCTCTTTTAAAATTCCTATCTTCATGAAGTTTAACTATTTTCTAAGTTTCCATTTCTACACCCCGGGTTCTGTGGTTCTTACCTGTCAATATTAAACTCAATGCCTTGTGCTAGGGGTAATTCCGTACTAAAATTAATCGTATTTGTCTGCCGTCGCATATAAGCTTTCCAGGCATCTGATCCTGACTCGCGACCTCCGCCGGTATCTTTTTCCCCACCGAACGCACCTCCAATCTCAGCTCCGGAGGTTCCGATATTGATGTTGGCTATTCCACAATCAGACCCATCATGCGATAAAAACCTTTCCGTTTCATGCAGATTGGTCGAAAACATGGCGGAAGATAAGCCCTGGGGTATGTCATTATGAATCCTGATGGCTTCATCCAGGCTATTATACCTGATCAGGTACAGCAGGGGGGCAAAAGTTTCCTGCTGTACGATTTCAAAGTGGTTTTCAACCTCGGCAATACATGGTACAACATAGCAACCCGATGTACAGTCCCAGTTTTCGAACGGTGTCCCACCATATACGATCTTTCCTCCGGCTTTATGAACCATCTCAATAGCCTTAAAAAGGTTCATGGCTGCCTGTTTGTCGATCAACGGACCTACATGATTTTTTTCATCCAGCGGATTGCCAATCCTGAGGCCTTTGTAGGCTGAGATAAGTCTGTCCCTAAATACATTGAATAGTGATTCGTGCAGGATGATGCGCCTTGTTGAGGTACATCGCTGTCCTGCAGTTCCCACTGCCCCAAAGACAACAGCACGAAGCGCAAGCTCAAGATTAGCGTCTGGTGTAACGATAATGGCGTTATTACCTCCCAGTTCCAGGATAGTTCTTCCCAGGCGCTCTCCAACAATCCTGGCTACATTTTTACCAACCTTTGTTGATCCGGTAAAAGATATGAGGGGGATATTCCTATCGCATAACAGATCATCACCAAGATATTTTGAGCCGGCGACCAATAGGTTAAGTACCCCTTCGGGTACATTATTGTCTTTAAGGACCCTGGAAACAATGTTGTGAACGGCAATAGAACACAGGGGTACTTTTGAAGAAGGTTTCCACAGTACAACATCGCCGCATACTAAAGCTATCATGGCATTCCACGACCATACGGCAACCGGGAAATTAAATGCCGATACAACACCTGTTATCCCCAGGGGATGGTATTGTTCATACATTCGGTGTCCGGGACGCTCGGAATGCATGGTAAATCCATACAGCTGACGTGAAAGTCCTACTGCAAAATCACAAATATCAATCATCTCCTGAACCTCGCCCAGTCCCTCCTGGATAATTTTCCCCATTTCCCAGCTAACCAGCTTGCCCAGCGGTTCCTTGTATTTTCTTAGTTCCATGCCTATCAGGCGAACAATCTCTCCTCTTTTGGGTGCAGGTATCATCCGCCAAACCTTAAAAGCTTCACCGGCCTTTGATACAAGTTTTTCATAATCTGCCCGGGTTGCCTGGTTTACACCCGCAATTGCGCTGCCATCAGCAGGCGAATAGGAGATAAGTACATCCCCGGAAGTATCAGTCCACTCCTTTCCTGTGCATATACCCGGATTAACCTCCTTTATGCCAAGTTGCTTTAAGGCTGCCTGAATACCGAAATCTTTGCTCATGATTTGATGTTTTATTTATGTTTATTAATAAATACCCGAAAAATCACATGTATTTTGTCTTTACTCATTACTTTCCGCTTTTAACAATCCAGTTCACCAGACCACCCTTTTCAATGATCTGCATCAACTTATCAGGTAGCGAATTAAACCTGAATATTTTCTCACCTATTTGAAGATTTCCTCCTGCCATATCGATCCGGACCTGATCGCCCTTACTGTATGCCTTAACAGCCTCCGGAACCAGGAGTATTGGTAGTCCCTGGTTTAGAGCCGATCGGAAAAATATACGCGAAACCGATTTAACCACCACAGCTTTAATACCCAGGTGCACGAGTCCTACAGCTGGATGCTCCCTGGAACTGCCACAGCCGAAATTCTTACCGCAGATGATAATATCCCCTTTCTGTGCTCTTTTGCTAAATTGTTCATCGAAACCCCCGAAAAGATAAGGAACTATTTTTTCCGGTTGTGAACTATGGATTTCATAGGTCAGGTTTCCGGCAAACATCTGGTCGGTGTTAAGATTATCAATGTCTTTGTAATCCCATACAACGTTGCTGTACCTGTCATCATCTGCGCTTATATGGATAATACTCGTTTTTGGGATATGAAAAGGAAATGTATGTTTTGTACCTGTACCGGCCGGAGACCTGATTTCTCCCATGATTGCTGAAAGGGCTACCGTAGCAGGCGATGCAAGGTATATGCAGGATTTGGGATTGCCCATTCTGCCAAGGAAGTTCCGGTTGGCTGTCGAAATCACGTTGATATCATCAGCAGGAATACCCTGGCCGGTTCCCAGGCAAGGACCACATGAAGGGGTGAGAATATTTGCACCGGCCCTGACAAATATTTCAATAAGTCCTTCCCTGAGAGCTTGCAGGTATATTTCGCGGGATGCAGGTGTAATTAAAAGCTGCACACCGGAATGTACTCTCCCATTCTTCATCATTATTGCTGCAATCCTTAAGTCTTCAATTCTACCGTTTGTGCAGGTACCGATAAGTGCCTGCCCTATAGGCAGGCCGGAAATTTCATCAACGCTCTTTACATTATCTACCTGATGAGGACAGGCCGCCAGGGGAAAAAGAAGACTCAAATCTATTTCATAATCTTTCTGGTAGATGGCATCACTGTCAGCCCAAATGCCGGTCGATTTTTCTCCCAGGTAATCATCAAGCACCTCATCAGCCGGGAAAACAGCATTCTTGGCACCCATTTCCGAGGCCAGGTTTGCAATGGTCATCCTGTCTGCTACTGACAGGGTTTTAACCCCTTCGCCATGGTATTCTATAGACAGGTAATCGGCCCCGCTGGAACCGATCATTCCGATAATATACAGCGCAAGGTCCTTGGCATAGACATGCTCCGGCAACCTGCCATGCAGTGTGATTTTCAACGATTCAGGCACCCTGAACCAGGTTTCTCCCTGTTTCCATAAGCCGGCTGTTTCTGTACGGTCAATTCCTGCAGCAAATGAATTAAAAGCTCCGGCAGTACAGGTATGACTGTCGCTTCCTACTACAACCATCCCCGGACGTGCATACTTTTCCATCAATTGATGACAAATTCCATCTCCTGCATCATGAAACCGTCTGATGCCCTGGTCCCTGACAAAGGTGCGGATCTGTTGGTAATCGTTGGCCAGCTTGCTATTGGTGGGCGGTGCGTTATGGTCGAGAACCACAACCAACTGGTCAGGATCGTATACCTGCTCACCCCCCATTTTTCTGAAAGTATTTTCAATGCTGGCTGTATTGTCATGTGTCAGAATAATATCGGGCCTGTGAAATATGATACTCCCAACTGAAGCATTGAAGATCTTTTCAACAAATGTTTTGCCGGGCATAGGTTATATAATTAATAAATTTTCATTTTCAATTTTAGTAAAGCATGCCTCACATCAGCAGCAAATCCCCCTTTTGGTAAATCATCATCTGCACGTTGGAAAACTTGTTGATTAAGGTTTTCCTGTTGTTTTTCCTATTAGTTATAGTGCCATTTTTCAGGTCTATGCTAACCAAATCCCGGTTTTCCAGATCAAGTTCAATGAGGCTGCCGTAGGTAAGAACAGGAAATCCTGCATTAATGGCATTTCTTTCATAGATGGCGCCAAAAGACTCAGCCAAGATGGCCTGGTTTTGAAGTGACTTGAAACAGTCGACCGCCTGTTGCCGTGAGCTGCCTGCGCCAAAGTTCTTACCTGTGATGATGATATCTCCGGGTTCCGACTTTTGCGGGTAGTCCTCCCATCCCTTCAGGTTGCCAAAAGCATATTTCCCCATTTCCCTGATATCTGTCACAGCCAGATGCTGATTATGGAATATCATATCTGTATCGATATTGTCTTCAGGAATAATCCAGATCCTTCCTTCTATGATCCTGTTTTTTTGTGTTTCTTTGGGAGGGTGAGTCGAAGGGGATTTCTTTTCGCTGGCAACAGGTCTGAAAACCGATGGTTGTATAGGTATATCGTCTGCCGTAGTAATATGACCTGCAATGGCCGATGCAGTTGCTGTGGATACTGATGCCAGGTAAACATCTCCATTCCCCTGCTTGCCTTTGAAATTGCGGTTCCCCGTACTCACTGTTTTTTCCCCCGGTCCGTTTTGCCCTATTTGTCCTGCAGCACATCCGGCGCACCCGGCATTTCCAACCATGGCGCCCGCCTTTTTAAAAATTTCGATAATCCCTTCTTTCAAACAAGCATTCCATACTTCATCGGTTGAGGGAACAATTTTCATTACAACACCGGGGGCGACTTTCCTGCCATTCAATATCATTGCGGCTTCCCGCATATCCTCCATTCTTCCGTTGGTACAACTGCCAACGAAAACCGAATCAATTTTTATGCCTTTATGATCCTCAACAAAAGCTACATGATGAGGTTGGCCGGGAAGCGAAAGAACTTGTTTGAATTGCTCAAGGTTGAGTTCATACTCCTGCTGGTAAATGGCATCCGGGTTGGCATAAGCGGGTGTAAACCGGGTATGTGAGCGTGACCGGCAGTAATCTATTACAGCCGGTGAGGGTGGAATCAGCAGGATGATGGCGCCCATCTCGGTAGCCATAGATGAAATGGTGATACGTTCATCGAGGGTAAGCCGGTCAACTTCCTCACCATAAAGTTCAACTGCGTATCCCAGCAGGCTGTCAGCGCCGAATGTTTTCAATAGATTCAGAATCATATCCTTTGCCGAAATCATCGGGGGTCTATGCCCTGACAAAGTAATTCGTATAGATCCAGGGACTTTGAACCAAACAGCACCCCGTGCCCAGGAAGCAGCAATATCGCGATCGCCCATTCCCTGTCCGAAGGCACCTACAGCACCCAGTATATTGGCGTGTGAATCGGTGGATACCAGTGTGGAACCGGGAACTGCAAGGCCTTTATCAATGGCCAGGTGTGTACCTATACCGGCATTAATATCAAATACCATGATATTTTTTTCACGAGCATAAACCCTGCATTGTTGCTGGTTGGCAGCATATTGCTGGTCCGATCCTGTAGGATTGCAGTCGAACGTAAAAAAAGTTTTACTGGTGTCGGCAATGTGTAACTTGTTGTTTACTAAATTATTCACCACGCTGGCGCCGCCAAAGTCCCTGGCCAGGCGCACATCAATTGTAATGTCGACTATTTCTCCCGCAAAAACCTTCTTCTTCCCGGAGTGAGTTGCCAGTATTTTTTCTATAATGGTCATTAGTTATTTAATCTTGTCTTTAAAAGGAAGAAAAGTCATAAAATCCACATGGTGTACAATGTATGCTTCTACAGAGCGCTTAACCAGGTCGCCCTCGGCAGCATGGGAAGCAATGATATGGCAAACTTCGGGCGGAACACCGCATTGTTCAGCCAGTGATACTCCCGAAAAAGGGTGCCTGAGATATTCCCCGTATTTACCCTGAAAACATTTCCCCTTTTCATCCAGTTCATATTCGAGCAGTTTGCCCACATCGGCCAGTATGGCTCCGGCAATCAGCACATTCATATTAACGGGCAGCTTATCTTCAAAAAATTCATTGAATGTTAAGCCACTTTCACGCGCAATATGAACTACTGCCCGCTTATGGTCCATGAAACTTACCTTCAGATCCGGACCAGCCAGCAGTGTGAAAGGGATACGCTGTAAATCATCGGGTGTGAGTACACTTCTTTCAAGTGCCAGCTCCCAGGTTTTAGCAGTTTTCTCCCTCAATTCAATATCGCTGATCCATTCCAGTTCCGGCCAGAGTTCTTTCATACTTACCATAACAGTTTCTTTTTAAATCATTGTTTTTCTATCATTTCATCTTCCCGATTATAGCATTTCCCATCTGTCTTGTGGAGGCTGCACCGTTCTTCGCAGCATCCTTACTCCCTTTCATTTTCATCATGTCATAAGTTCGTACCTTTCCTTCACTGATCACATCGGCAATGGCATTCCTGATTTTCAGCGACAATGCCTTTTCGTTAATATGTTCCAGCATCATGCAGGCAGATTCGATCATAGCAATGGGGTTGACGATAGATACAGCATAACCGGCATATTTTGGAGCTGATCCATGTGTGGGTTCAAAAACAGCAACGTCATCACCTATATTGGCGCTGCAGGCAAATCCCAATCCCCCGATCAATCCGGCAAAGCCGTCGGATACAATATCACCGAACATATTTCCGGCGACAATCACACCATAGTCCTCGGGATTTTTGGTCAGCCACATCATCTGGGCATCAATATTCGTATTCCATAGTTCGATGTCAGGATACTCTTGCTGAATGTCAATGGCCATTTTATACATCATACCCGATGTTTCACGTATCACATTGGGTTTTTCGCAAACTGTGACCGATTGATAACCATGCTTTACAGCATATTCAAATGCCGCGCGCAGGATCCTTTCCGTAGCTTTCCGGGTAAAAATCCGTGTTGATAAGGCAATCTCCTCTTTGGGCACTTTACTGAAGTTTTTCATGAAATTCGGATGCGATTTCAATGCTTCATATACCATACCTTCAGGACGACTCCATTCCACCCCACAATATAAACCTTCGGTATTTTGTCTAAAGATCACGACATCTACAAGCGGCTCCTCAATATCACCCCATGGACTCCGCCGGATAAAGTTCAGCGGATTACCCTTATAAGTGTGGCAGGGTCGTATGCAGATGTCCAGGTTAAAGTATTGGCGTATTCCCACTATTGGACTTGAATAAACATAACCCTTACCTCTGAGATTTTTTGACAGCTCTGCTGCAGCTTCATCCTTCGGTTTTGAAGTAATGGCTCCGAACAAACCTGTTTTGTACTTTTCAAGTAGTTTTATTGTTCTGTTGGGCAGAGGATTGCCTTCTTTGCACCAGAACTCCCAACCGATATCTCCTTCTATGTACCGGGCGTCAAATCCTGCTGCTTCCATTACCCTGATGGCTTCCTGCATGACCAACCGTCCTATTCCGTCACCGGGCATTGTTACGATAGTATGTTTTGGCATAAGTTTAATTTGGTGACTTTGGCTATTAGCCTTTAGCTATTAGAAATTGGGCAACAACCAATAGCAAATAACTAACAGCCAATATCCAACAGCTATTTATTATTAATGGATTGCTTTAATTTGTTAATCAATGCATTTATTTTTTTTTGTAATTGATTTATCTGTTGTATATGGCTTTTTAAAATTTCTTTGGGAATAATTTCCATTTCGATAATTATTACAAAATGTGTCTCCAATTCAAATGCAGAACCTATAGCAAATTCAAGAAATCTTTTAAAATCAGTTTCACTGCTCCTGCTACAACCCTCTGCAATATTTGAAGGAATTGAGACTGCAGCTCTGCTTATCTGACTTTGTATGCCATATTTCTCACTTTCAGGCAATAGTTTAATAATCTTATAAGTTTCCTTAACCACGGATATTCCCTCTTTCCATATTTCAAGTTTTCTAAAATCTCTCATTTTCTAAAAAAATGTAAAATACTAAAATCGAAAAAAACTAATAACCACTTGTAAACAGCCAATGACCAACAGCTAATAATGAATAGCTAATAGCTACTTGCTACTTGCTTCACTACATCAATAATTGTCCCATCAACCCATTTAATAGCGGCTACGATTTTATCGGTAAATAACGGTTTCTGAGGTTTACCACAAATCCTTTCGGCTTCGTCCTTCAGCTGACGGATGGTTTTTATTGGCAGACCCGAATGTTGAACTTTTTCAATAAAATCGGTTCGTAATGGATTGATTGCTATACCTCTTTCAGTAATGATAACATCAATGAGCTCCCCCGGACCGCAAATCGTAGTTACTTCATCCCGGATAACCGGAATTCTGTCACGAAACAAGGGTATGGACAAGATCACATTTTTTCCGAATAGGCAGTTTTGCCATCCGCCTATGCCATGTAACAGGTAGCCGTCAGAATGAGTTACCACATTTGCATTGAAATCCAGGTCTACCTCGGTAGCGCCCAGAATCACAACATCCACCATGCCGGCAAAATTGCCCTTGCTATGATAGTTGTAGCTTGAGAACGGACTGGTCATCACATGTTTCGGGTTATCACGTATAGATCGCACACCTTCAAGATCGAAAGTCTGACCATCGAGAATATATTCCACCAGTCCTTCTTCGAGCATACTGACCAGGTATTTATTGCTCCCTCCCCGCGCAAAACGGGCCTTAATTCCTTTTTCCCGCATGATGTCACCGAAGTAATTTCCCACGGAAAGGGCTGTTCCTCCTGCTCCGGCCTGGAAAGAAAACCCTTCATGTATGATTCCGGTCACATCACAAAACCGGGCAGTCATCTCAGCTATCAGCAACCGGTCGGGACTGCGGGTAACCTGTGTAGTACCGGATACTATTTTTTCAGGAATTCCCACTTTATCTACCTTCACCGTGCAGTCTACATAATTTCCCTGTATTTGCCAGGGAATACAGGGGAAGGGCACCAGGGTATCTGTAACAACAATTACCTTATCGGCATACTGTGCATCGGCCAGGGCAAATCCGAGCACTCCGCTGGCTGATGGGCCGTTTACTCCGTTGGCATTGCCGAATGTATCGGCATTTCCTGCACCTATTATGGCAATATCTATTTTCACCTCCCCATCCTGTACTGCCTGGTGTCGACCACCATGAGAACGGAGTACTGCGGTTTTTTTCATCTTTCCTTCGGAACAGTATCTTCCCAGGGGACCATTCATACTTCCCTCGATATGACTGATGGTACCATCGTCGAGATATTTCAGCAG
>CAYUAV010000065.1:0-11554 GCA_964442665.1 uncultured Bacteroidales bacterium | reverse complement strand
TGGTGTTTTTACATTACCCTTTCTGATATTCACATTCATGCGCTCTTTTTTAATTGGCTATAAGAGCTGTGGTAAGTCTACAATGGGAAGGAAGCTCGCTGAAAGATTGAACCTTCGGTTTATCGATCTGGATGATGTCATTGAAAGAAGGGAAAAGAAAACTATACCAGAACTATATACCGAACTGGGCGATGAAGGATTCAGGATCAGGGAATGGAAAGCATTGAAGGAAGTAGTAAAAAACGATAATGTTGTTGTTGCCCTAGGCGGTGGGGCACCCTGTAACTGCGATAACATGAATCTTATTGAAAAATACGGGGAAGCAATTTATATCCGTCTGGATGATGATACTCTTGTCGATCGCTTGAAATCAGCTACTAACGACAGACCTATAGTTCTGAACAAATCTGAAGATGAACTGCGCTTTTATATCCGCGATATCAGGAATCGTTGCGAGCATCATTATCTCAGAGCAAAATATGTAATCGATGGCAAAGAGCTGACTGTAGATAAGTTAATCGGAACAATTAAAAGAGAACAAAAGCCGGATTAATTTCTTCAGTAAAAATTTATTTTCTGAATTCATGTACCGGATCAATTTCAAGGTACGTGGACAGAAACCTGACTCCGATGTAGAAAGGTATTGTATCGAGCAATGCAGCAACCATTTTGAACATATAATTGGAAAAAATCAGGATCATGAGAAACCTGAATGCTGAGTAACCTTCCGGAATCCTGATCGCATTTGTGAAATAGAAAGTGATCAGTACAACAGAGAGAGAATCCACCATCTGGATGGTAAGAGTCGAACCATTATTTCGGAGCCACAATTTACTTCCTGATGAAGCTTTTTTAAGCAGATGAAAAATATGGACATCAACAAATTGTGCCGTAAGATAGGCGATCATCGAAGCTGATGTAGCTGAAAACGTATACAATCTGAGCTGATAAAAAAGGTAGTTGGGATCTTCCGGGGCAGGCAGATTTGTTACAGGATTGAATTGGGGAACCGGAGGGAGTAATCCACCGATCCACAAAATAAAAATAACCTACAGATTCAGGATAAAGCCAATCCAGACAACATAGGTTGCCCGTTTTCTTCCAAATAATTCACTTATAAAATCGGTACACAAGAAAGTAATAGGATAGGGAAGTACTCCCACGAATACTTTCAGAGGAATATAAATACCATGAAGTTAAAACTCAGATCGATTAACCGGGTTATCCCCAGAATATTGAGCATAGCCAGAGTACCTATAAATACTCCTGAAAATAGAATAAAAACAATTTCTCTTCGCCGCTCTATTTTATTATCAAATGACAGGTGTGGATTGAACATAAAACAGAAAAAATATCGAAGGATGAAACACCAAAAATGTCATTAGGTTTAAGCCTTTCAATTAAAATTTACACGATTCGACTAATTTGAAGGGTAAAAGTATGAAACCTTATGATAAGGAATATTACTATAAAGCGAACAATTTACTAATTTTATCGCGCTATTTTTTAGATACTTACCAAATACATAACCAGACAGCTGTCGATTAATCATCCTCATGTACAAGAAACTGTTAGGAAGATTGAATATTGATTCCGGAGAGGTAGTCTTCACCATACTGCTCACTTTATCTGCATTTGTACTCGGAGTTTTTTTGTGTACATACGATATAATTGCTCACGCATTATTCTTCGAAAAATGGAAACAGGAAGACTTTGCACTGGTTTATGTTTTTTCAGGGAGTTTGGGAATAATACTCTTTTTTATATACTCTTTTTTACATAAGCGTATCTCTTTCAAGCTGTTCCATTTTTTGACTTCGCTATTAATTGTTTTAGTCGCCGGCTTTTTTATCACATACTATTTTATTTCCCCGGGTGACTACAGTACATTTTTCCTGCTGGTTTCAATGTTTCCGGTGAACTTACTGGCTTTGCTAATTTTTTGGCGATACCAGCGAAAAATATTGCTTCCGGAACAAACCAAAAGAATATTTCCGGTTCTTGAAACAGGCCTGATTGCCGGAATTGCAGTGGCTGCTTTTTCTACGGTTTTGCTGCTTCGGATATACGATTATCATGTTCTCGCAGTTATTTCGGTTCTTTTTCTGTTGATATTCTTTGTTTCCCAATTTCCTATGAATGTTTATCATTATGTCAGTAAAAATTTCAATCACAGAAAGGAAAATATTGTACCCGTCCGTTCATCACTTTTTATTCTTCTGTCAACAAAATATACCCGTAATCTTTTATTCTTTGCGCTAGTTTCAGCTATCCTGGGTTATTATCTTCATTTCGGTTTTATTAACCTGTCAAGAATTCGGTTTGTTGAAGTTGAAAAATTCTCTATGTTTTACGGATTATTTATAGGAACCATGTTTGTGTTTATATGGCTTGTGGATAAAATCCTTGTACACCGCATTCTATATTCGTACGATTCTCCTTATAGTATTGTGTTACTACCTGTCGGATTACTCTTTTTCTATATTCTGTCCATGATAGGCACACTGATTCTCAGGAGGTACAGCAACATTAATCCGTTGACTTATTTAATTATCCTGTTTGGCATCAATAAAATTGCCTATGAAACAAGTAAAAATGTAATTCAATTGCCTTCGCTACGAACCTTATACCGTACGCTGGACATACGTTTTCTGCAAATAATTTATCCCCGTATCGAAGGTATGATTGTTATGTTGGGGCTGGCAATTACGGGAGGTATTCTTATAGGTATATACAAGCTTATTTCCGATTTGATTCTATTCCTTGCTTTCGGATCAGTTCTTACAATTGTCTGGTTCTGGTTATCGGTTAAAGTGGTTAAATTATATAAATCTGCCTTGCAGGAATCATACAGAAAGCTTCGTATTAATCGGGGTAAGTATCAGCTAACCGAATCATATACAGAAAAAATCAGAAAAATTCTTGTAGGCGACGATCCGGTAAAGGTTATAAATGCTATGCAGGTATCAGCCAGGATTGAACCATTAACTTACGAGAAAGGTCTTCAGAGGATGCTTGCCAATCCACAGCCCATAATACAGGAATATGTTTTACACTGTATTAACGAAGAATCGCTTCTGGAGTTATTACCTGAACTTAAGAAGATTCAGCCGGTTACAGAGGAGTCTAAGGAAATGCTTTCAAGAATTATTCAGGAGTTTGAAAAAAGAGAACTGTTGTTAGCCAGGGGTTTTGATCTTGATCAGCTTGTTAACAGCCGCAATGTAAAAGACAGGGTATTGGCAGCTGATATTATCGGGGCGCGTAAAGATGTAACTTATACATCGGCCCTGATAAACCTGACACGGGAATTCGAACCTGATGTTAAAATTGCCGCTGTAAAAGCTATGGCACGAATGAGTAATGCCGACCATAGTTATTTGCTTATCGAATTTCTTATGTCACCCGAATATCGTGCTTATGCATTTGAGGCGCTTATACAGATTGGAGATCCTGCACTTGATTATCTTGAGCGTTTATTTATCAATCCGAATACTGACGATAATATTTTATCTCATGTTATCCGCATCTATGGTAAAGTAGGTACTTCAAAAGCTATCGAGCTGCTTTTGAATAAACTCGAGAATCAAAGCAGAAGGATTACTCTCGATACTATTGCAGCGCTCCATGAAGCGAATTTTCAGGCCAATTCGATCAATGTGCATAGAATTCTGAATATTATTGTCCGTACAATTAATGTTATAGGATGGGATTATCTGGTTTACATTTCATTACCGGATAAAGAGCGCTATTACGAATTGAAACTGGCTTATCTCGAAGAAATATATAAAAACAACGATCTGCTTTTTGATTTACTTGCCCTTGCATATAATGCGCGAACTATTAAGGAAATACAGGAATTGCTTGAACAAGGCTCCTCAGCTGATATAAGCCATGCTATCGAATTGCTTGATCATTTTGTTTATGAAGATATTAAACCTGTACTTTTTCCTGTTGTCGAAAATATTTCGGCGAAGGAACGCGTTCGTCGTTTACAGTATTATTTTCCGATTGAAAGTATGACCGAACAGGAAATGATATCTTCGACCCTGACACGCGACTACAATATTCTTTCCATATACCCCCGGATTTGTGCCATGCAACTTGCCCTTGAGATGTCCGAATTTGAGGTTAATCAGGAATTAATTGCCAACCTGTTCCACCCGAACCGACTTCTGAGAGAAGTAGCCGCTATGGTTATTCATAAAATGGATCCTGAGCTTTATGAAAATGTCTCACAAAGGCTTGACAGCCACATTCAATATGAATTGAAGGATACTCTTCTCTCAGTGGAAAATAAAGACAAATTGCTGCTTATTGAAAAATTCAATATTTTAAAGAATACGGAGAAATTATCTTCCATGCGTGAAGGAATATTAATTGAATTTGCGCAGGCATTTAAAGAAATAAAATTTGAACCCGGCAGTTCTATCGATCTTTCGCAGCATATGAAGGACTATACGCTATTTTTATTGGTCAGTGGGACATTCACATTAACAGGTTCTGATATTCAGCTTGTTGAGAAACAGGAGAATAAATTGTTTTACTCAAATGTTTTAGTGAATTCAGGGATTACCCATTTAAAATTCGATGAAGAAACTATACTTTTGGCAATAGACTACTATACTATCGAAACACTCCTTTTCGATCATATGGAAGTAGCTAACTGTGTTTTAAGCTGTGTGGAACAATTTAAACTTGCTGGTTAAGTAATGTCAAAGAAATACGATATATATGTTAGTTTTCCGACAGGATTGATCAATGCAGAATCAAAACTGTTCCAAACGGCCAATGCTGCTGTCAGCAGATTAAAACTCGTAATTTCGAGAGTATTGAAACACCCGGTAGTCATCGCCTGGAAAGGGGAGAATAACTTTGATCAATCCGATCACCTGCAGCTATTACATGAAAGCAAACTGGCCGTTTTTTTCACACATCCCGAATTTGAAGAAGATAATGCCTATATCAGTGAACTTGAGAATATATGTGATGTAATGGAAATTGAAAAGAGCGATTCAACCGAAGGATATAGCAGGATCTTCAGAATCAGCCTCGAACCATCGAAAAAAGCCCTTTCGCCGCATTGTCTTGAAGATCTTATAACCTATGATTTTTTTGAAAAAAATCTGTATAATCGGAAGATTAAAAGCCTTGATTTTGAATCCGGCGATAAAACATCAGTACTCTATAGCCGATTACTCGATTTAGCCTATGATATTGCTTCTTCATTAAGAATCGAAAATTCCGGAATTGATAGTAAAAACTATACGAAACGTCGTTCTGTCTTTCTGGGACTTACCACCTTCGACCAACAACAGGCTCGTGACGATATAAAGAGGGAGTTACAACATTACGGTTTCAGAGTTCTTCCTTTTAAACAACTACCTCAGACTGGCGAGGAGTTTGAGAAGGCTCTGATTCACAATCTGGACAGAGCCGATACAGTGATACAACTGATGGGATCTCAATATGGTGAGATGTTAAAAGGCACAAAATATTCAATGCCCGACTATCAGAACCGGATTATCAGAGAATATCAGCAAAAAGATGAGAATTTCAGGATTAACCGTTTTATCTGGATTCCTCAAAACAATAAAATCAGCGATCAGCGTCAGGCTTTGTATCTTAAGAGGCTGCGACGGGACGATGCTACATCCAATACAGAAATTATAGAAAGTCCCCTTGAAACTTTTAAAACCATTCTCTCGGTTAAATTGGAAAATACAAATCACACCAACCGGATAGAATATGAAAATATATCTAAGGTCTATTTGCTTACGGAGGAGAATGAACTTCAGGAGATCGAAGAATTATATTCAACACTGATTTTATCAGGTTTTAAAGTATTACAGATCGATTTTGAGGAACAGGTCGGAATTTATCAGAGGCATCTTCAGGCATTACGTGATACTGATGCCATAGTTATTTTTCAGACAAGTGAAAACCTGTTCTGGTTGAATAGTAAGCTTCGCGATATTATAAAATCACCGGGTATTGGAAGGACCAAGCCCTTTAAAAAGATTGTTATTGCCACAAAACTTATACCTGATGAGGAATTAGTCAGAATGATCAAAACAAAAGTTGAGATACTGAATAGCAAGGATGCCGAACCTGAACTGATCGTACAAAAATTAATATCCGAATGATTACCAATAAGGTACAGGCACAATATAATCTGGGTGAGCAGCATAATCCATTTCCGGGATTGAGGGCTTTCAGTATTGAGGAAAGTCATTTATTTTTCGGACGTGAGGGACAGAGTGAGATTGTTCTCGAGTATCTTGCCAGGAACCATTTTGCAGCCGTAACCGGAGCATCAGGAAGCGGGAAGTCCTCTTTGATTTATTGCGGATTGGTTCCTATATTATTTGGTGGATTTGTTGCGGGAGCGGGCTCCAATTGGAGAATTATTGCCACACGCCCCGGCAATCAGCCGGTAATGAATCTGGCTGAAGCTATTGCCGATGCTGAGACAGGGAATTTCGAGTTAACATCGGATGAAATGCGATCAACAACCCGAAATATTGTTTTTGCCTTATTAAGAAGAAATTCCTTTGGATTAGTAGATGCCATTGCTCAAATGGGACTCAATAAGAATGAAAATCTGCTTCTTATCATTGACCAGTTTGAAGAACTCTTTCGTTTCAAAGAAAGCAGGGATGATAAAATTACAACTGTCAATGAAACCGAAGCGTTTATAAAATTATTGGTTAATGCAGTTCACCAGCGTAGACTGCCTATCTATATTGTTCTTACGATGCGTTCCGATTTCGTTGGAGAATGCAGTCAGTTTCAGGGGCTAACGGCATTAATTAATGATAGTAATTTTCTGGTACCTCAGATGACCCGTGATGATTTTTCTCATGCAATCCTTGGACCAATTGCTGTCGCTGGGGCCAAAATGGATCCACAGCTTTACCAGGAAATACTAAATTCAATCAGCGAAGGTTCCGATCAGTTACCTGTATTGCAGCATGCAATGATGCGGACATGGGAATTCTGGAAAAAATATAATGAGCCGGGAACTCCGTTACGGCTGCGGGATTACGAAGCTGCCGGAAAGATGGAGAATGCCCTTTCAATGCATGCAAACGAGGCCTACGAAGTACTTACGGAAGAAGGGAAGGCCATCTGTAAGAGCATGTTTAAAACTCTTACCGAGAAGAGTTCCGATAACAAAGGTATCCGTCATCCGGCAACAGTTAAAGAAATTGCTGATGTTGCTCAGGCAAGAATAGAAGCTGTCACGACAGTGATCAATGAATTTCGTTCAAGGGGAAGATCATTTATCATTCCGGCTGAACATGTTGAACTGACTGAGCATACTGTGATTGATATATCGCACGAAAGTTTGATGAGAGTGTGGGACAGGCTTAAAGGCTGGGTAGAGGAAGAAACTAATTCAGTGCAGATGTACATGCGTCTTTCCGAAGCTGCTTCTTTATATCAGTTGGGCAAGACAGGGCTTTGGCGTCCGCCGGATCTGCAACTGGCATTGAATTGGAAGAAAACACAGAAACCTTCACTGGCATGGGCTAAAAAATACAATCCGGCATTTGAGAAAGTCATGGTATTTCTCGATGCAAGTGAAAAGAAATTCTTACAGGAGGAACAGAACAAGGTTAAATTACAACGCCGTACGTTGAACCGGACCCGGCGTTTTGCTACAACAATGGGCATTTTTGCGATTGCTTTCATGGCACTTATGGCCTATGCCCTGAATCAAAAAAATGAAGCTCAAAAACAAACTCAACTTGCTGAAGCATACGCTACCATTATGGAACAACAAAAAAATGTGGCTGTTGAGGAAAAAGATATTAAAGAGTTAGAGCGATTGAGAGCCATGATTGGGAAAGACTCGGCGGAAAAGGCTCAAATGTTAGCCATGCTTCAACTGCATGAGGTCAAACAGGAAGCTGAGGTAGCCTACGAAATGGTTGATGAGGTAAAACAACAAAGCGTTGTATTACAGAAAACGACCGATCAGGCCAGGAGAGAAAGAGAACTGGCAGAAAAAGCTGCACAACAGGCTTTGGCCGATCAGAACAAAGCTGAGCAGGCTGTCAGCGCGGAAATGCGCAAGAGAATGTTAACTACTGCGCAAACCATGGCTATCAAAGCCATGCAGGTCGATGATCGTGATATCAAAGGATTATTGGCTTACCAGGCTTATAAGTTCAACATTCAATACAATGGAAGTGATAATCAACCTGATATATACAAAGGATTGTATAATGTTTTTGTTGCAAACAAGGGAGTTGATTATAATGCGCTCAGAGGGCATGACGGTTCGGTAAAATCTCTGGTGTTTTACCCTAACCGCAATGTATTTTATAGTTCGGGAGCCGATGGGGATATATTACGATGGGATCTTAATCAGGGTACAACCAAACCACAGGTAATTATTCACAATCCTTTTTCAAACCGGAGCCTGGCAATTAGCTCATCGGGCCGATGGCTGGCATGTGGAACCGGGACATCCAATATTCAAATTTTTAACCTGAATCAGCCCAATGTTCAGCCCAATCTTATTGAAGCACACAAAGGAGCAGTTGTTGATCTGGAATTTATCGAAGGTAAAGACATATTAATATCAACCGGCAGTGATAAAACTATAATGTACTGGAACCTGCTGAATAGTGACAAAAGAACAATTACAACCCATTCAACACGTATTCGGACCATTGCACTATCGAAAGACGGTAACTATGTTTATGGCGGTACCGACGATGGTCAATTAATTCGCTGGACAATTTCCAATGGCGATGCCCGTCTGATATATGATAATAAAGAACAAGGTATTAATGCTATAACTTTAAATAGTACAGGATCGCGTCTTGCAATAGGCGATAAATCAGGGAATATTATTATGCTCGATCCGGTTACATCACGTAAGTTGGCACAGATCAAGGGTCACAATGCCAGAATTCAGGATATTGCATTCAGCCCCGATAACTCTCAGCTGGCAACCTCCAGTTACGATGGTACTATTCGAATATGGAATGCGAATAAACTTTCCGAAGCACCAGTGGTTATAACTGAGCACGAATCATGGGCTCTTGCCATAGCATTTAGTCCCGATGGTCGCTCGCTGGTAACATCGAGTGAAAAAGGAGAAATTTATTACTGGGCAACTAAGGCAAAGTTCTATGCCGAGCAGGTTTGCGGGTATGTTTCTCGCAATTTCACCGACCAGGAATGGGATATTTATGTGGGAATGGATGTTGACTATGAGAGAACCTGTCCGAATATCAATTAGAATTTTTTGTAATAGTTAGAATGTATATGCACAAAACATGAAAAAAACCGATCATAGGCAAAACAATTGGATTTTTCAGTTAGTTTTACGTTATTCACATTTACGATGAAGCTACAGCACTTAATAATTTTTATTTTACTCCTATCTCTGAATTCGGCAATATATGCCCAGAAAAGTTGCCTGAATACGTTACGTGAAGCAAAAGAGCTTTATGAACAGGGTCTTATTGATGAGATTCCGGATCTTTTAGCAGACTGCATGGAATCGGGTTTTACTCGTGCACAGCGCGTTGAAGCATATAAGCTGATTATTTTAGCTTACCTTTTTGATGATGACCAGTTTGCTGCCGAGAAAATGATGGATGAGTTTTTAAAAAAATTCCCTGAATATGAAATAATGCCAAGCGATCCGGTTGAATTCGTTTATCTGCTCGAATCCTATAAAACCTCTTCCTTTTATTCAATAAATCTGATATTCGGACCTACATTTTCCAACCGGCGCATTACTGAATCATATTCTGCTATGGATAACTCACTGACGGAATTTTCAGACAGGATTGGAACCGGCTTTCAGATCGGATTTGGTGTCAGCAGGAATCTCTGGAAAGATGTTAACGGTAATATAGGAGTTATATATTCCATAAATAACTATTCATATGGTGGAATAACCACTGCACAACTTGAGTTGGAGGGACAACCGGTAGAGGAACTCAATTTTGCAGATCTTCCGGCTGAAGAAAGGATGACAATAGTAAGTGTTCCGCTTTCATTGACCTATAGTTTTGGTAAGGGTAATTTAAATTATGTTGGCCGGATTGGAGGTTCATTTGGTTTTATGACAGCTGCAAGTATTTCTCCTGCGCGCTCTCAGCCTGAGTTTGAAACTATTTCTGAAACGGTGGATATTAAAGATCGCAGGAATAATTTGTACTATGCCGGCATACTGGGTGCTGGTCTTGAATACAAAATACCCAGGGGATTTTTGGTTCTTGATATCAGGTATCAGGTAGGTCTTCAGGATATGACTATTGGCAACCGGTATAATTCACCACGTTTAATTGGAAGATACTTTCATATCGATGACGATTACAGACTCGATTATGTAAGTATTTCGGTAGGATATCATTTTTCGATTTATCAGTCAAAGAAGAACCGGTTTTAACTTATATGTACTGATGAGAATAATACCTTTTATATTATTGCTGCTTTCTCTTGTTTTTACAGTCTCATGCGATAAGTATGAGATATCTGATAAACAGGCTGATTCCTTCCTGAAATTCTATGGAGGTGGGTTAGGAGATGCAGGTGTTAAAGTAATTACTACCGGTGAAGGGTATCTGATTCTGGGTAACGTTGAAACTTCGGGACGTGGTAAAGATATTTGCCTGATTCGTACGGACAAGTATGGTAATTCAATCGCTCCTATCGCTGTATATGGGGGATTAGGGGACGATTATGGATACGTTATTAAGCCTGATAAATCGGGGGGGTATATTATTGCAGGATCTACTCAGATCAGTGAGGGTAGCTATAAAGATGTTTTTTTAGTTCAGATCAATTCTGATGGCGATACTCTCTGGACAAAGACTTACGGGCGCAGCCTTGATGATGAAGCGTACGATTTGGTTGTACTCGACAATAATCATATAGTTTTAACAGGATATACTGATAGCACTGATGTGAGAAAGAAGGATTATTTATTTATTGAAGTTGATGCTGCTGGGAAATTAATAAACTTAAATCATGCGGGATTGGAGGAAGATCAGGTTGCATATTCTATTGCACAATCAGGTAGCAGTTTTTTACTCGCTGGTTATGCATATAGATTTTTGTCATCAACCCAGCAGTATGTTAAAAATATTGCCGTGCTGCGTTGGGATGGCATCGGATCACCTTTACCCAATTATCCAACCATAGGTTTGAGTTCTGAAGCTATTGCTATTTTAGCGCTTAATGAGAATGAATATTTGCTTGCCTGTTCTGTTCAGCAAAGCCAGAATGACGATTCACAGATCTATCTTATTAAAATTGATGGATCGGGGCATACACTCTGGCAAAAAGACTCTGGTGAGCGTAAAATGAATATCGTTAGCGATTTTAATATTCGTGATAATTCAATACACATTCTGGGAACTGCATCGGATGGAGAAACTTCAGGGGATATTATACTGTTAAAGACGGATTTAAATGGTGAAAATCCTTTATATCACTATATAGGCGACGGCACATCCTATCAGGGGAATGGTTTTGATTTTACATCCGACGGAGGTTATATTATTACAGGAAGTAATGTTGT
>CAYUAV010000064.1:0-11640 GCA_964442665.1 uncultured Bacteroidales bacterium | reverse complement strand
ATGTTTATCCGGTACGCAAAGCTATGCAGCCATTTATTCATAGCAAGCCAGGCAACAGGGCACGCAAATACTAAAGAAATAGCTACTAATACAATATACTCTTTTGACAGCAGGGAGAATATCTCAATTGACCTTGCCCCGTTCGCTTTTCTTATTCCTATCTCTTTTGTCCTGCGCTCTGTAATAAAAATGGATAATCCTATAAGCCCGAGACATGAAATGATTATGGCCAGAAGTGAGAAATAAGCAAATATTTTACTTATTTTTTGTTCTGTCCGGTAGAGGTTATCAAAGTCATCATCAAGAAAATGAAAATCTATTGGCAACGGAGGATGAAAGGATTTATAAGTCTTCTCAACAAAATCAACAGTTGAAGGTATATGATCCGGGTTCATTCTGATAAAGATTGTATTATTCGCATAATTATTGGTGAGATCACGCGGGCCTATGTTTAAAATAAGTGGTTCAATTGGGTAATGTAAAGGTTTGAAATGGAAATTTTTAATTACTCCAATAATAGGGCATGTTATATTATAAACAGTCACCATTTCCCCGATAGGATTTTCAAAACTCATTACTTCTGCTGCTTTTTCATTAATTACTATTCCAAATGAATCAGTAGCAAATTCAGAAGAAAAAAAGCGCCCTTTCACCATTTTAAGTTGAAAGGTTTCAAGATAATCCTTATCAACGGCAAGATTATAAAACAGAGCTTCGTCACCCTCCTGTTTTCCAGACCAAACCAAATTATTTAAGGTATTTTCAATGTCGAAAGGATTAAATTGTGCTTGTGTCACACTCAAGATATCCGGATTATTTCTGAGTTCCTTTTTTAAAATTTCCATCACAGGGCTCCCCCCGTATGCAGGAAACATAAAATAACCTATATTATTCTTATTAATCCCCATGTCCTTGTTTTGCATATAGCTAAGCTGGTTTCCTATTGTCAGGGTACAAATAATAAGCAATACCGATATGGAAAACTGGGAAATAACCAGGACTCTTCTGAATTTTGTATTACCATATCTTTTATTAATAGCCCCCTTCATAATATCGGTTGGCTTTAAGGAGGACAAATACAAAGCCGGGTAACTTCCGGCCAGTAAGCCGCAAAACAACATAACTACAGTTAATCCTATATAAAAACCTGAACTTTGGTAGTCGATAGCCAATTGTTTACCGGTAAGATTGTTAAAGACCGGCAAGAGCAATGCAACCAAAATTATAGCAATCAGTTGGGCAACAATAACAAACAATAATGATTCACCTAAGAATTGCATAGCTATCTTTCGTTTCTTTGCCCCCGATACTTTACGCACGCCTATCTCTTTTGCCCTTCGGGAAGATTGTGCCGTAAAAAGGTTCATGAAGTTGATGCAGGCAATAACGAGAATAAAAATGGCAATGAGGGTCAAAATTCTTACATAAATTATGTCCCCTTGACCCTTAACATCATGTGTATATTTTCGGGCAGAAAACAGATGAACCTTTTTGATGTTTTGCAGGAAAATCTCCGCATTCCATCCGGTATTATGTTGTTTAACTACATCCCTGATTTTTGTATCAACCATGTCAGGATCAGTTCCTTTATGCAGTTCAACATAATTATAGCACCTGTACCACCATTCATTTACCGGATTTCCTATTACTTTTAACCATTCAAAAGGAATTAAAATATCAAACCCTATGTGACTGTTATGGGAAAAACTTTTAACAATACCAGTAACTGTCTTCAACTGATCAGCGAATTCCAATGTTTTGCCAAGTGCATCATCGTTACCGAAATACTTGTTTGCCATTTTTTCGGTAAGAATAATATTATAGGGGGCATCTAAAGCAGCATGTATATCACCCCAAACAAACTCTATATTAAACATTTCTAAAAAATCCTCGTCAACTGCGGCAACGTTTCTCACCTCCGTAAATTTCTCTCCTTCTTTTAAATACAATTCAACAGGCTTGTATCTCGACGACCGTATTATTTCAGGATAATCCTTTTTCAGAATGTCCGCTAACGGACCCGAACTTATCGCAAATGGCGCCTCATTTTCAGTAGGATTGGGGCTTTCAATCACACGATAGATATTATCGGCATCTTTAAAATGCCTGTCATAGCTCCATTCGTCCTGTACCCATAAAAAAAGTAAAATCGCAGAAGACATGCCTATGGCCATACCGCAAATATTCAACAGGGAATGCGGAGAATTTCTTTTAATATTTCGAAAAGCTATTTTAAAAAAGTTTTTAATCATGCTTTCAAAAATTTGAAGGTAATCTGCAATTGACCAGAATTAAATTTTATATCACTTGAATTCTGAATATTCTCATCTCAACTACTTAAATACCAACCGCTCATTATCCCCAAACAAGTCATACCCTGAAGTAACCACTATTTCTCCTGGTTTCAGGCCCTCCAGTACTTCATAGTACTGCGGATTTTGTTTCCCGATCCTGATATCGCGCCGGTAAGCAGAATTTCCATCCTCAGCCACAACAAATATCCATTGTCCGCCAGTCGATTGGAAAAAGCTTCCACGGGGTACCTGAACAGCTTCCTGGGTTTCTCCCAGTTGCAGGCTGATATGGTAACTCTGCCCGGTGCGGATATTTTGTGGTTGCGGCCCGGTAAATAAAAAGTCCACTTCAAAACGGCCTTCACGCACTTCTGGGTATACTTTGGCCAGATTAAGCTGAAAGGTATCGGTCTGCCGGTCGAAAAAGCCATTCAGTCCTTTCCGGACCCTGTCGATATAATGTTCATCAATCTGTGCTTTTATCTTATAGGATGTAAGTACATTTACCTGTCCGATACGCTGACCTACATTGATCGATTGACCTAAATCGGCATCAAGCAGTCCAAGCTGACCGGTTACCGGAGCTTTTATATTCAGATTTTCCTGGCGCATATAAATCAGCTCAAGGTTCTTTTGCATGCTTCGCAGGTTCTGACTGATCTTCTCAATCTGATTCTTCCGATATATTGAATCCTGACGTTGCCGTTCCATGGTCAGTTCCCTCATTTTCAGAGTGAGTTTATAATCTTCTTCCGAAAGCAAATATTCTTCACGGGAAATCAACTCATCGGCAAAAAGAAGCTTATTCCTCTCATAAGCCCGCTTCTTCTGCATCAGATCATAATCAAGCCGCAGCAAATCGCGTTGAAGGTCGAGCTTTTGTTGTTGCATGTTTAATTCGGTTTCACGAAGAAAATTGGCTTTTTCGGCCAATTGCGCCTCACTGTCAAGAATACTCAGGTTCAGATTTGTATTGCTGAGTCGCAGTATAATGTCTCCCTTATTCACCATTGTCCCTTCCTCGATGAGGATTTCTTCGACCATACCTCCTTCTACCGCATCGAGATAAACAATAGAGATGGGTTCAACAATCCCGATAATGCGGATATAATCCTGAAAGGATCCTTTAAAAACGGGTTCAATTGTGAGCTTATCCTTTTCTACACGATAGGTGCTTGTGTTATCGCGGAAAATAAGCACAAGAATGATAACAAGCAGGATTATTCCCCCGATAATATATTTATAATGTTTTGGCTTTATAACCCGATTATCCTCGATGATCCGGTCCATATTTTCTCCTGGATAGTCTGTCACTTCATTTAATTTTGATTCAACAGTAAAAATGAAATCTTTGAGGAGATTTGTCTCATTGTGCTAAAAGAATAGCAGCATAAGTCTGACTACCCCCTATAAAAATCACAGGAACCATTGAACCAAAGGGTATGCCATAGAATTTAGCGACTCATTATCAGGAAGATAAATATTACAAATGTATGACCAATGTAAAAAAAGATGACAGCTAATTGTAAAAAAATTTTACACTTATCATTAAAAGAGCGATTCCTTTTTAACTTTGGTCAAAAGCCGTATTATCATGCAGCATGGTAAAATACTGGTAGTAGATGATAATAAAAGTGCGCTCAGCGCTTTGCGTTTACTCCTTCAGTTCGAATTCGAACATGTCGATACCCTTAGTAATCCAAATCAGATAACCTCCGAACTGGGTAAAACAGATTACGATGTAGTACTGCTGGATATGAATTTCTCAGCGGGACTGAATACGGGGAACGAAGGTCTTTACTGGCTGGGTGAGATAAAACGCCTAGCACCCTCAACCGAAGTGGTTATGATTACAGCCTATGGTGATGTGGAACTGGCAGTAAAATCATTGAAACGCGGTGCCGCCGATTTTATTCTGAAACCCTGGGAAAATGAAAAACTTGTGGCTACCATTCAATCTGCCTTCAGGTTGCGGCAATCGAACCAGCAGGTTGATGTTTTGAAACGGCGCGAAGATTCATTAAAGAAAGAATTCAATAGTGAAAACCGGTTAATTATCGGATCGTCGCCTCCCGTATTACATGTGTTAAAAGTTATTCAAAAAGTGGCAAAAACCGATGCAAATGTGTTGATTACCGGCGAAAACGGTACCGGAAAAGAATTGGTTGCCAGTGAGATACACCGTAAATCGCACAGAAGCAATGAAATACTGGTTACCGTCGATATGGGAGCAATACCCGAAACACTGTTCGAAAGTGAACTGTTTGGTCATAAGAAGGGCGCTTTTACCGATGCCCGTGAGGAACGGATCGGGAAATTTCAGCTGGCAGATAAAGGTACATTGTTCTTTGATGAAATTGGTAACCTGCCCATAGCCTTACAATCGAAGTTATTGGTTGTGCTGGAGAGCAGAAATGTAATTCCGGTTGGAGGGAATAAAGCTGTTTCGGTCAATATCCGGCTGATCAGTGCTACAAACCGTAATCTTGAAGAAATGGCAGCCCGTCAGGAGTTTCGCGAGGACCTGCTCTACCGGTTAAATACCATACGGATTGATGTTCCGCCATTACGCGAGCGTGGAAATGATATCGAATTACTTGCCAATTTTTTCCTGAAATGTTTCGAGAACAGGTACCATAAACCCCCACTCAAAATTAATCAGCAGGCGCTAAAAAAACTGATGAAATATTCGTGGCCGGGAAATATAAGGGAATTACAGCATACTATTGAAAAGGCTGTAATACTTGCGGAGACCAGCACACTAAGACCTGAGGATTTTGTCTTTCGTACGGCAGGACGAAAGGTACAGGGCTCTCCCCAAACCCTGGAAGAGATGGAGCGAATCCTGATTGAGGAAGCTTTGGACAGGCAAAATGGTAATCTGACTGCCGTTGCCGAACAACTGGGTATCAGCCGGCAGACGCTGTATAATAAAATTAAACGGTATGATCTTTAGGTCGTTAAATAAAAACCTGCTGATACGCTTATTGCTTTTATTGTGTTCGGCTGCATTAACAGGTTGGGCTGGTGCTTCCGGTAATTATACACTCCTGGTTCTAACCACATTGGCAATTATTTTTCTGGTTCCCGAAATGATGCATTATGTGAATTCCACCAATCGTAAGCTCACCTTTTTTTTTGATGCCATTCGCAATGAAGATTCGACCCTCCATTTCCCCGAAAAAATTGGCGACAAATTCACACGGCAACTTCATACCAGTCTGAACCGCCTCAATTTGCTTATTTCGGAAATCAAAATACGCAATGAACACAATGAACGCTTTTACCAGGAGTTGCTCAGGTATTCTTCGACCGGTATTATTGCGGTTGATGAACAGGGGTATATTGAACTCATAAATAATGCAGCACTGCGTTTTCTTGGTTTGCAAAACCTGACTCACTTGAAATTGCTTCAGCAAAAGCGTAAAGAATTTTATGAAGAATTGGCACAGTTAAAACCCGGACAAACACGTATATTGAAATTATTGCGGCAACAGGAACTGCAACAAATTTCCGTGAAGGTATCCCTTCTGCAGTTTGGAGAGAAAAAATTCCATGTTTATTCACTTTATGACATAAAAGCAGAAATGGAAGAGAATGAAGTGGAATCGTGGCAAAAGCTGATACGGGTATTAACTCACGAGATCATGAATTCCATTGCACCCATAACTTCTCTGAGCAAGACGCTTCAGCGGTTTTTACAATCGGGTGAAATACCTGATACAGGTATGGATCGCCAACTGGAGAAAACCCGCGAAGGATTGCAGGTTATTGAGGAAACAGGTAAAGGACTTATGCACTTTATCGACAATTACAGAAAATTAACGAAAATACCAAAGCCAGTATTTAAAAAAGTGCAGATCAACGACTGGATAAACCGGGTTGTGCTTCTAATGAAAGAGCGTTTTGAGGCTGACAATATCCGTCTCGAATTAAACTATAAATCTCAACAAAAACAATTCATAGCCGACGAAAAACTATTAACACAGGTTTTGATCAATATTCTGAATAATGCAATTGATGCAGTTCAGGGACGTGAATCTCCCAGAATTCAGGTTAATGCAATCAGCGATGGTACCGGTAAATTGCAGATTTCGGTTACTGATTTTGGTAAAGGAATCCCGGCCAACGATCTGGATAAAATATTTATTCCATTTTATACTACCAAAGAGAATGGATCGGGAATCGGACTTAGTCTGTCCCGTCAGATCATGAGGCTTCACAAAGGAAGTATATCTATTAATTCACAAGTTAATAAATTGACTACAGTTACATTGAAGTTCTGATCGGCAGGATTTCGTCAATAGATAATTTGAGATATTCTGTTAAAAATTTTGATCCGAAAAAAAACTTTGGAACACTCTGATTAATTATTTGCTTAATCCGGCGATATCAATATTTTCAATAACCTGAACCGGGCTAATTGAATTCAGCGTAAAGAAGAACATAGCCTTTGCTACCTGCGTTGCATATACCGGAACATATTTTTTTAGTTTACCCTTCATTAAAGGTTTGGCCAGAATTGTCCCGGTTCTTTCAGCCAGACGAAACTCTTTGCGTTTGCCTATCAATAGTGAAGGACGAAATATAATCAATTTGGGCAATTTCAGATCGATCAGGGCATTTTCCATTTGTCCTTTAGTTTGCAGGTAAAAATTTCCCGATTGTGCGCTGGCTCCCATGGAACTGATCACAGCAAATTTTTCAATATGATTCTTTTTAGCCCATTTGGCAACCGAAACCACATGTTCCAGGTCAACCTTTCTGAAGTTTTCTTTGGAACCAGCCTTTTTCATCGTGGTACCCAGACAAACATAAACATCCTGTATTTGCGCATGGAGTGTGAGATGATCAAAATCGTCGAAATTAATGGTATACGATTTTATTTTCTGATGTTCCAGTTCATAGGGACGTCGGGTGACAATATGCAATGAATTATAATAATCCGATCTGACCAGAATAGAAATAAGCTCTTTACCAACCATACCTGTTGCTCCTATTACGAGTGCATTTCTGATCATAATAATTTATTAAAATGTAAAAAATCAAAGTTAGAACAGATTATGAAACAGGCAGCAGGAAAATGATAATTTCAGGAGATTTTTAGAGCCCGATTTAATTTCCCCGAAATCAGACCTTCGGGATCAATATCACAAGCATCAAAACCAAAAGATTTAAATTCAGATTCGATATGGTGAAAAATGATTTTTAATTCTGCGATCCGATCGTCGGGGACTTCAATTCTGGCCATATTTTGAATATATCGGACACGTACATTCTCGAATCCATGATCATTCAACAGGTCCTCAGCCTTTTCGACCATTTTCAGTTTTTCTGCGGTAATAGCCTCGCCATAAGGAAACCGGCTGCTCAGACAGGGACTGGCAGGTTTATTCCAGTTAGGCAACCCATAAAATTTTGCGACATTCCGGATATCATCTTTACTGAAGTGGCATATAGCTAATGGGCTCAAGACCCGATGTTCTTCCGCAGCTTTCAATCCCGGACGAAAGTCGCCGTAATCGCTGAAGTTATTTCCGTTAAGCACAGTATGTTCTGTATAGCGCTCGGAAATAAGGTTATCCAACTCAGTGTAAAGAGCTGATTTGCAGAAAAAACAGCGATTAACAGGGTTTTGGTGGTAGTGGCTATCCTCGATTTCGTGAGCGTCAATTTCTTCCAAATGGATATCAAATGCAGTACAAAAATAACGGGCGCCCTTTAGTTCTTTTTCCTTTACACTTGCCGATGCTGAAATTACGGCAACCACATTTTTTTTACCCAGCATTTTTCGCGCTGCATATGCCACCAGCGAGGAATCAATTCCACCCGAGAGTGCAACGATGGCTTTATCAATACCTGTAAACCAACTTTCGAGTTTTACTGCCAATTGCTTCACATCAACCATATAGCGTAATTATAATCAAGGTCAAAAATACTAAATATATTTAAGATAATCGAATCTGAAAATCATAATATCAGTCGCGTTTTGAAATGACAACCCAGTCAAAAGATATAAAATATTCTTTTAGAACAGAGAGGATTTTATACATCAGCTCTTCTTAAGATCTATGTATATTCCGTCGAAAAGTCATACTTTACCGATTTATGCTGTTAGTTTACCGATTGGCTATTTAATACTACCTGTTACTATGATATTTTTACATACGAAAACAAACACAAGGTGTAAACTGATAGGGTATCAATGGATACCGGAAGGAGAGTTCCAGCTTAGGTTAATGAATTTGAAGGATCAAAAAAAGGGTTAGGTTTTTATCGCTGATAGCAGATCCGGAGACTAGTTAGAATCAAACAAGTATTTAAATGGAACCTCCTCCGGTATTAATTATCTGACAAATCTGAGATCTGAAAATACTATACTAAATATGATTTCCTAAATAGTGATATCCTGATTAACTATTTCACAGTTCAGCAACTAATAATGAATTAATCTGTCTATGTTTTTGCAGCTTTCCCATTAACCAGAACCAAGCTATGAAAACGTTTTTATTTCATACCATAACCTGTTTATTTGTAAGTACTATTTTTCTGAAAACTAATGCAAAACCAGATGATACCAGAGTCCCGGAGATCGAGAAATGTGCCCGGCTCGAAGGAGGATTTGTAATCGGAAGCAGGTTTGAAAAACCTGATTATACATTAAAACCGGGTGGAATTCTTCAATATTCATATTGTCTGAAATCAGGACAATACCTTGGATTCGGGCTTGGAGCAGGAGTTCATTTTTTTAAAGATGAAGGTTTCATACCTTTTTATTTAGATATGATCGGTTTGCTTAAGAGGAACCGTAACTCCCCGTTTGTTGATTTACAGGTGGGATATGCTCTCGGCTGGAATAATGCATACAACGATTTTCACAATCCCGAATTTAGAGGTGGATTTCTTATGGGTATAGGTGTTGGAAAGAAGATTCGTATCGACGATCGGTTTGCGTATTACCTGTCCGTTTCATATAAGCACCAGCTGGCATCAATCAGATACGATGGGGAGATGCAACAGGAGCATTTCGAAAGATTACATTATCATTTATTCATTGTCAGTATCGGATTGATGCTTGAGCAGGAATAGGTGCAATTCCATAGTTAAAGAGTTATCCGAATATCTTCTTTTATACTCAACAAATTGTATATTTACTCAGGTAATATACAGAATCAACTGAAAAGTTATTTGCTATATTTCAGGGTTCTGGTTAATAGATTTCTTTTGTTTTTATGAACAGCAACTTCATACAATCATGTTACCGTCTTCCCTGGACAACCTATAATAATCCTAACGGATGGATTGAACCTACTACATACTGTCAGCTCAGATGCCCTGGATGCTACAGGGGTTGTGACAAGGATCATCACAATCCTATTCATATTCCTTTGGAAGAAATGATGCATCAGGTCGATATGCTGATTGAAAAACGTAATATTCACACGCTTTCAATCTCAGGTGGAGATCCGTTACTCTATCCTTTTCTTTCGGAATTGATACACTATGTATATTCCAGAGAATTGCGGATTATGATCTTTACCAATGGTATCGCACTGAACGAGAAAAGATTAAGGCAGCTTAAATCAGATGGAGTCAGCCAGATTATTATTCATATCGATAAATTTCAGAATCGCACAAAATCCGGTTTAACGGATGAATTGAATGCACTCAGGAATGAATATTGTACATTATTCAGAAAGGTAGGAGGAGTGAACCTCGGATTTATTCAACCCTTAACCGTTAATTGTTTGAAGGATATTCCTGCTATGAACCTGTTTTTCTCCCAAAACCGTGATATCATCAATTTAGTGGTCTACACCCTTTATCGTGAAATATACTGGGATCATAAGCGCAAGCCCGATATTGACACGAAAATTTCAATAAGCGATGTATTAAATGCTCTCAGAAAGGATCATTTTATCGAACCTGCATCGTATCTGCCAGGAATTGTTGATAAAACCGAACCAGCCTGGACATTCTCATATTCCGTAGGTACGAAGAATAGGGTATTGGGATTTCTGGACGGCAACGTATATGAAGTATTACAGTCAAGATATTATCAGAAAAAAAAGAGATACTTCTTCATATCTGCAACAAACCGGGTAAAGAAGTGGGGACTGATCAAATTAGCAGCCTATCGCTCTATTTGGAAAATACTGTACAGAGGAATTGTAACACGCTTTCTTTTTGCCGGTAAGCTTTATTTCCAGACATGCCTTGTTATCAGGGGCCCGCAGAAATCGGGTGAATTATGGGACCTTTGCGATGGTTGTCCTGATGCCATGCTATTTAACGGGCAGTTTGAGCCCTCCTGCATTCTGGAAGAAATTAAAAATAATCAAAAACTATCAAAGGTTGAAGCAATACATTATGAATCATGAAAAAGATCTATCTTACTATTACGCTGGTATTGATGCTGGTGGGTTTATTAGCCTTTGCCGATGATGATCCTGCAAAGGAAAAGGAATTGTCATATAAAACGGCTAAAGAAGGGCCCCGGTATCTGAAACAATTTAAAAAAATCGATTATCAGTTACCTACTGACAATTCTGCAACTATTAACAATGCAGAAGCTCTAAAGGATACTTTGCTATCCTTGCTTGGCCAGGCAGCTGAAAACGCTATGCAGCTTCCGTGGTTTATGAAAATAGAAAATGAACATGTATTCCTTTTTATTACTGATCGGGGTAATGCCCGGTATACATTGAAGGTTGATAAGGGGAAGTTTGAGGTTGTGGAGGGTTTCGATACCACAAAGGTACCGACAATGGTTGTACCATTACGGATTGCTAATGTAGAAAATCTGGCAGAAATCTTCAGCGATGGAACGCTTACGTACGAAGAAATGTACCGGATATTTTATTTTATAACTATTCCGGGACTTCAGGCCATTTATCATAACGATGTTTTCTTTAAGCCCGGTGATAAAACAGCATTTAAGTTTGATGATTTCCTGCATATTGTCATTCCTCCGGAGGAAGTTGTACTCTATAACGGATACCCCATCAGCATTGAGGTAACTGTCGTGAATGTCGATGGACAATGGCTTGTGTTCAAAGGATTACAGGGAGATCCTGATATGACAATCAGTCTTACCCTCGATGAAGCGGCAAAACTATACCAGCTTGCATTTTATGAAGTCAGAAAACTGAAAACACCAAAGCAGGCAAAGGAATTATCGGATAAGTTTCTGGATTATCTGGCGTCGGTTGTAACTTACACACGCGCCGATCATCGGTAACTTATTTAAATAAAACAGTGAATATTTCAAATGTTCGTTTTAGATTCTTACCAGATCCGCTATAGCCAGTCGTGGGAAGATGCCGATCTGTTGTTAAATGCTCTG
>CAYUAV010000063.1:0-11646 GCA_964442665.1 uncultured Bacteroidales bacterium | reverse complement strand
GAACCATTTCCAGTAATCGCGGATTGATTTTTTGTTTTGGAATGCCATGCAATTCGGCAATAAAGCGAAGGTAATCGAGTACAGGCATTTCCTGATAAAGAGGATTTAATTCGGGAAGGTATCCGATAATTTTTTTAATTTCTTCAGGATGCTGATGAATGGAATAATCTCCGATCCGGATATCTCCTTCGTTAGGGGCAAGATAGCAGGTAATAGCACGCATCGTGGTCGATTTACCAGCTCCATTGGGTCCCAGGAAACCGACTATTTCTCCTGCCTTTACCCGGAATGAAACATTGTCAACGGCCTTTTGTGCGCCAAATCGTTTTGTGATATTCTCAACAACTATGTCCATAGCTATGTTCTTTAATAGAAATCGGACACAAAAAAAGAATATTGGGAGCTATTGATCAATACTTTTTAGATTTTTTAACAAATAAAAAACAAAAAAGCTGGACTAAATATTCCGGATGATACAAACAAAAAACGCAGCCTTAAAGGGCTGCGTTAAACCTAAACCATCATGTATTACTCATGAGATTTTAATTTCTTTTGATGGGGTTACTTTCACTTCTGCTTTAGGTATGCTGATATGAAGAACACCATTCTTATGTTTTGCACTGATCTTTTCTGAATTCACTTCTTCAGGCAGCGTAAATGATCTGTTAAATGAAGTGTATCCAAATTCACGGCGAATGTAACTTTCCTTCTTGTCTTCCTTTTCAACTTTCTTTTCTGAAGAAATAGTTAAAACCCCATCATCTACCGAAACCTTCAGGTCTTCTTTTTCCAGACCCGGTGCAGCAACCTCAATACGATATTCTTTTTCGTCTTCTTCAACATTCACTGCCGGTAAACTACTGTTTGTCGACCAATTATCTCCGTCGAAAAAACTTGGCAGAAAACTGTCGTTAAAGAATTCGTTCCAGATACTGGGTTCTGCATAATTCCTTCTTCTAATAATTGTTGGTAACATAATTTTGTCCTCCTATTTTTTTTATTTTACTTTCTTTTAATTGTTACACCCATATATAGTCAACTTATATGCCAACAAAACAAATAAGCCATTATGACATATTAATATAAAATAGCATGACATAATGACATTAAGTTGATTTTCTCACTAGCTGATTCTGGCATTATTGGCGGGTTACTATCGACTTCCAACTAACGATTGAGGGAATACGAAGAGAAAATTTTTATTATTTGGGTTTTTGTTTCTGAAATTCCTTGAGCTTAACAAATTTAATAAAGGTGGCATGAGCAGATATTTTGCTTATTATATACCCGTAATAGCCGTCGAGGATGCCAAGTTTTAGAATAAAGTCCCTGAAAAATTTCCAGCTGGGTTTCATTATAATTTTGATAAAATTTGATCTTCTTCCTTTTTTAAGGGCTTCCATTGCGCCTATTTCGGTGAATTTATTCACCTGGTCAATATGCTGGGCAATTGAAAAGTACGAATAATGAAGAAGGTCACCATTAAGATATCGAGATGTCGACCCATTGTCGAGTTCAAATTTATCGTGTGGATTTATACCTGCCCATCTGCCTTTCCGGCTATCCCATAAACGCAACTTTCTATCAGGGTACCAGCCACAATGCCTGATCCATTTTCCGCAGTAGTTGGTTAAACGGTTGAAATAATAACCATCATGAGTCCAGTTTTCCTTAACTTCTTTAATGGATTCCTTAAGCCTGTCAGATAAAACCTCATCGGCATCCAGTGAAAGAATATGAGGATATTTTGCCTGGGTTATAGCCCAGTTCTTCTGCTGAATATGACCTTCAAACTTATGTTCAATAAAGCGAAGCTCATAATTCCTGCATATTTCCTTTGTTCTGTCGGTTGAGAATGAATCCACTATTACTATCTCATCTGCAATATCTCTTACAGATTCAATACAACGTTCCAAATTCTTTTCCTCATTATAAGTTATTATTACAGCAGAGATATTGGGCATAGAATTTTCTGATTACTTTAACATTGATTCTTGAATTCTTTTTAGATTATACTCTCTTCATAGGATTTCCGGAAATTTAAAATCGTTATTACCCTTTATCTGGTTGATTTATCTTCACCGGGAATGGTTTTGTTGCCTCACCGGTATATAAGGTGATATGCGGGAACGGAATTTCGATACCCTCGGCTTCGAAAGCTGTTTTAATTTCCTGAATAATACTGTTACGAAGCGTTACATAGTTCGATTTTTCAAACCAGAGTCCGTAGAGGAAATTAATACTGCTATCACCAAATTCCTTTATAAGGATAAGGGGTTCGGGTTCATCGAGGCAATAAGGATTATTCGTTGCTACCTGACGGAGAACATCCATAACCTTTTTCAGATCTTCCTTATAAGCCACACCCACATCTATATCCATCCGGCGGATCGGGAAACGCGTTATATTGGTAACTTCTGTGCTTATCATTGTCTGGTTTGGAATGCGTATAAGAAGGTTATCCAGGGTTTTAAGTTTTACTGAAAGCAAATCTATTGAATACACGGTTCCCATTTTATCTCCGATCCGAATCAGGTCGCCGATTTCAAACGACTTTTCAGAAATCAGAAATATGCCGCTGATCAAATTCCCGATGCTTGTTTGTGAGGCAATCCCGATGACAATACCTAAGATACCCGCTGCACCTAAAAGAGCGGCTATCTTTATATCCATGGCTCTGAGAACCAGAAGCAAAATAATAACAATTCCCGTGTAAATAATGATCTTATTAATAAGAAACTTGGTCTGTTGATTTAGATTTTTCCATAGAACACGCCGGATAATAAGTGCAATGGCCTGTAAAATTAAATATCCTATAAGGATAATTATCAGCACATTACGAATTTTTATTAAGGTAGGCTCTTCAATATATTTTTGTAGAAATTCAAACATAACTGGAGTATTTACTATTAATACTGTGTAAATGATTTTATGAAATAAAAACTCTTCCTCAACAGATTTTTATCCGGCTTGCTGCGGGCATACCCGATTTGTTTCAATCCCTCGGCTAGTGTCGGACTTCCCTGTATTATCTGAACTTCAGAATTATGTTCTTCACCTTTAAAACGTACCTTGACTTCGTTGGTGCATATCAGATTCTGATTAGCATAAACATTGAGTTCGTTTGTATCGACTGACAGGCGCTGAAAGTTTAATATCGATTGCGATTCATTGCGAATACGGATCGGACAGATTGCTTCGCCGGTAAAAGTATCAGTTGCCGGCATTTTTTGAATGATGGAACTTGGAAGTGAGTATGCCAGTTCGCCATTTGTCGGGTCCCCGAACCAGGTTAAAGAAAGTTCGGTTGTACCTTGTTCAAATAGCAGATTGCCAGGTTTAACCGATGTGGAATATAGCTGAATCCAGAGAGGTATTTTTACATAAATGTCAAGATTCATTCCTGCCATAATGGTAAACGACACATCAGGTTTTATGACAACCGGTTTGTCAGGAAGATTTGGTACCAGTAACAATGTATTGTTTTTATCGCCGACATACTGATTCCAGGGAATATTTTCAGGGGTGTCCTGTATAATTACAAATCCATCGGATGAGAATTCCCCGGACTCTTCGATTTGTGAGGCAATTCGCCATATTTTCTGCTGTTTTTCAACCCAAAGACGTGTTCTGCCAATTTTCGTGCTGTAAGTTTTATTTTCTTCAAATTTATATTTCTGCCACATGGTAAAATATTTTCTCCTTAAGATCAATCAAAGTTATGAATAATAAGAAGCTTAATGATAGTATACGTTGTTGTCATAACCATTTTTTCCTTCTAAAATACAGAAATAAAGTAATTCCTACTATGAGAACAACACCCCAGAAGATAGGGTAACTATATCTGAAATCAAGCTCAGGAACATACTTAAAATTCATACCATACACACCGGCAAGGAAAGTGAGCGGAATAAAGAAAGCCGCAAATACGGTAAGCACTTTCATGATTTCATTGGCACGATTATTAATATTAGTATTATGTATATTAAGACCATCTATAAGAAGATTATTATAAATTTCAATGCTCTCTTCAGCCTGGGTAATCAGATCTGCTAAATCATGAAGATAGGTCTTTGTCTTTTTATTTATTAATAATGCATCTGATTTCAACCATAACAGTATCATCTCTTTCACGGGTCGAACATTCTTTCTCAGGTAACTGAACTCAATTTTGAAATTATATAAATCGGCAGTAATCTGACTATTTGATTCGGTGAGTATTTTTTTCCCTAATTCTTCTATTTGCTCGCCGATCGTGGCTATAACATCAAGGTAATTATCAATAATGGTATCCAGTAAGATGTACACCAGATAATCCGGACCAGAGGATCTGACCAGACCTCTTGAATTACGGATTCTTTCCCGTACCGGATCAAAAAAATTAGCTTTTTGTTCCTGGAATGATAATACATAATTTTCACCGAGCAGGATAGATATTTGATCAGATTGGATTTTTGTATTCACGGCATCATAATTAATCACTTTTAAAATGAAGCCGAGATTTTTTTCACCTTCTTCAAATTTAGGTCTCTGATCGGTATTGAGTATATCTTCCAGCAACAGGGGAGATATGTCAAAAATATTCCCTATTTGCTGAATTACCGATGTTTCATGTATTCCGTATATGTTTATCCAGGAAACCGATGGCACTGCTTTCAAATGTTTAAGTTCATCGAGATCGACGATATTTTTTTCGGAGAGATTCTGTTCATCATAATCCATGAGGCTGATTTGCGGTGAATCCATTTTTTTATTCCCAATGAAAGTCAGGGAACCGGGAGCAAGTCCTTTTGAATTCTTTCGGTCTTTAAAAAATCTTGCCATTAGCGCAGGGTTTAATTCATCGAATATCCATAAATTTTTTAATTATATCAAGTTTGTTAAAACCTGGAGTTAGCTAAAGTGTTTTGAGAATGGCAGGTATTCATAAAAATATACTTGTGGCAACTATACAAGAAATCTGCTTTAATATTAATATCAATGTTATGGTAAACATATTTGTTCATTTTTGTAATTTCAGCCGGGAATATACGAAGATATATTTTTAATTTCTTCCTGTAAATGAAAAGGTTAATAATAATAAATCTATGATGCCATGAATAATATAGTCAGTCATATATCAAAAAAGAAAATCGATATTTCGGAAGGCTTCAAAGGAGATCTGCTCCGTGAATCGATTTTTAAATTAATTCAGCACGATTACCCCGATTTTAATCGCAAAAGCTATATTTCGCGGGAAGAGCTGAACACTTACCGGGAATTATATTTGAAGAATCTTATGGAGCAGGAAGTCGGGGAATTGAATCAGATGGAGAACCAGGTTTATGAAGCCATAAAAAACAATACGATATTATCTGAAAATATCGAAAATGATATCGATGAAAAATTAACATTTGGACAACGAGTAGCTGATAAAATAGCTATGTTTGGAGGAAGCTGGAATTTCATCATATTCTTTTTTACTTTCATTGTTTTATGGATAGCTATAAATTTATGGATACTCATAACTAAACCATTCGATCCCTTTCCATTTATACTCTTAAATTTAATATTATCATGTCTGGCTGCTATCCAGGCACCTATTATTATGATGAGTCAAAACCGGCAGGAACAAAAAGACAGGCAAAGGAGTGAACATGACTACAAAATCAATTTAAAAGCAGAACTTGAGATCAAAATCTTACACGAAAAAATCGATCATCTGATTTTGCATCAAAATAAGGCACTGCTTGAAATTCAGCAAATACAATCGGATTATCTCTCTGATATTCTGAATGAAATTAAGCCTAAGGGTAAGAAAAATGAAATAAAGTAATGTTAAAACTACACCAAAACAATATTGATCATGGTTACTTTTCAGAAAGAATTATTAAAGATAATCGGTTGCTGTTTTATTATATGTATGGGAGGATGTCGCGGAAGAGATATCCCGGAACCTGTATCAAAGAAAAAACATGGAACAGCGGTTATAATTACTGGGGCAGCCGCAAAAATTCCCCAGGAGGCGGCATTACTGGAGCATCTCTATAATGAAGGAAACCTGAAGGACGTTGTTTTCCTGGGAGGGGCAAGCTCCGGTTCCATAAATTTGGTTATCCTTAATGCTATCCTGAATAATACATTTACCTGGTCGAAGTATAAGGATATACTATTTCAGGTCACAAATGACAGCATTTTTATCAAAACCGACCGGAAATTACCGGTCGATACCGAACCGTTGCATAATTTCTTAATCAGGGTGATTAATGATACCCTGGAATACAGGAAAGTAGCCGATTTGCCTTATCCCAGTGCCATATCCATTGTAAATCTGAAGATTCTCGATTTCTCGGAAAGGACATACCGGATGAGCAATCTGAAAATCAATCCGGAAAGCGATCCGGCATTGGATCTTGTCGATGTTGTTATGGCTTCTTGCTCTTATCCTCTGGCTTTTCCTCCTGAGTATATCAGGAATGTAACCACGATTCCGGATGTAGAATATATCGATGGAGGCATAGCTGCCGATCATGTTCCTTTTGAAGGGGTAATTGAATATGAAAAATACAGGAATACCCGGGTGGAAAAATTAATTATCATTAGTCGCAAACGAGATACTGTGCCTGATTTGGAAGGAGAATTAAAACAGTTTGGCATTAATAAATTCGAATTAATTGATAAACTGGGTATTTCAGTCGAAGACATTTCGAAAGAAGGATTTATTAAACGGTTAAAAGCATTGCAAAAGGAGGTGCCATCGCTGGCTGAAAGGACATATATCTATCTTCCCGATTTTCCGGAAGTTTTTTATATGTTTGATTTTGATACATTTAAAGAGCAATATATCCTTACGGAAGAATGGTCACGCTCACATGACCCTATCCCTTTAAAGGAATATTTAAAGGATAAATAATTTATCGGTATCAGGGAATATGGTTCAATGTCAACACATAGGAATTCCTTGAAATTCTTAAATTTTAAAAGTCCGGGATATTTTCTGATGTCGTTTCATTTATGATAAATTCATCATTACAAATCCATACGACAAAGCAAGTTGTTATATCCTTGTTATTAGCATTAAATGAGAACTTCATGGATCTTTTTTGTTAGCTTACGTATATAAATAAAAGTTTATTACATTTACTAGAGCAAACCCTGCACTGATACTGAAATATGTAACAATTTACACCTGGTTAATTACTTAAAGCAATATTATGGAAAAACTGGTATCAGAAGGAAGTAAAGATCGGCCTGTTATTAATTTCGATAAGGAATCGGGGATTTTATTTCTGGGAGGTTCATCGCTGCCTGAAAATGTTCTGGAGGTTTATAAGCCTGTACTGAAATGGCTCAATACTTATATTGCCGATCCAAATCCCGTTACTACAATTGATTTCTTTTTTGAATACCTGAATACAGCTTCGAGTCGTATGATTATGCAGATACTGCACAAATGTCTGGAATTAGGCAAAACATGTGAACACCTGGAAATTAACTGGCATTATGTAGCCGGCGATGTCGATATGAGAGACTTTGGGCAGGAGTTGGTGGAACTTACCAATTTTCCAATCAACATAATTTCAAAAGACTCACATATCAAATTTTCCTGATTACATTAACCAAAATCTTATAGTCTTGATTTCGTTCTGAGAATTAATACAATTATTATTTTTTCAATCCGCTTCGTTTCAACAAAGCATCAATTGAGGGTTCCCTTCCCCTGAAATCAACATAAAGTTTCATAGGATGTTCCGTACCTCCTTTTGAGAGGATCGATTCACGGAAACGTTGAGCCGTGTATTTATCGAAAATTCCATTTTCCTCGAACAGGGCAAATGCATCGGTATCGAGCACTTCCGACCATTTGTAACTATAGTATCCGGCCGCATACCCGCCTCCAAAGATATGGCTAAATGAGGTACTTACCAATGTACCGTTTACAGCTGGTAATAATTCTATATGTGCTAATGTTTTCTTTTCCATATCTTCTACTTCATCTTCACAGGGCGAGGTTAAAGTATGCCATGCCATATCAAGGTAGCCGAAGCAAAGCTGCCGGCAGCCAAAGTAAGCTTCATTGTAATTACGGCTTTCAATAAGATTATGAATGAGTATTTCGGGTATTTTTTCGCCTGTCAGGTGGTGTAACGCAAAAGTATCGAGCCACTCTTTTTTATCGGCCCAGTTCTCCATAATCTGTGAGGGCAACTCGACAAAATCGCGGTAAACTTCAGTTCCCGCCAGCGATGTATAGCTGACCTTACTGAAAATACCGTGCAATGCATGTCCGAATTCGTGAAGGAATGTACGGACTTCTTGGTATGTCAGCAATGAGGGTTTTTCTGATGAGGGAGGTGTAAAGTTGAAAACCAGTGAAACATGAGGGCGTATATCGGTTCTGTTGTTAATATGCTGTTGTTCGAATTCTGTCATCCAGGCGCCTCCTTTTTTACTTTCACGGGGAAAGAAGTCGAGGTACAACACTGCCAGAAAATTATCCAGCTCATCATGTACCTCATAAGCTTTTACATCTTTATTGTATAAAGGTATTTTATCATTTATGTGAAATGTAATGCCATATAGCCTTTCAGCCAGATGGAAAATGCCTTTTTGAACTTTTTCGAGTTCGAAGTAGGGTCTGAAGGTCTCGTCATTTATTGAATATTTCTGTTCTTTGAGTTTTTCGGCATAGTAGCTCCAATCCCAGCGCTGCAAATCAAAATTGGCCTTCAGGGTTTTGGCAAATTCAGCAACTTCATTTACTTCTTCCTGTGCACTGGAATAATATGCTATCCTGAGTTCATCTAAAAATGTAGTTACCTGATTAATGTTTTCAGCCATACGATCTTCCAGAACAAATGAAGCATAGGTATCATATCCCAGTATTTTTGCCTGTTTCAGGCGTAGTTCGGTAATCCTTTTGATGATCTGCCGGTTATCGTTATTATTTCCATTATGACCCCGTGAATTGTATGCTACAAACATTTTCTTTCGCAATTCGCGATTATCAGCATATTTCATAAACGGCATAAAGCTGGGAATCTGGAGGGTAAAAACCCATCCAGGCAAATTTCGTTTTTTTGCTTCCTCCGATGCAGCTTTAGCAATATCCGGAGGTAAGCCTGAAAGGTCATCCTGCGAAGTAAGATGAAGAATAAAATTATTTGTTTCAGCCAATACATTTTCGCCGAATTGTACGGTTAAAACTGACAGTTCACTGGTAATGGACCTGAACTCATCTTTTTCTTTATCCGTTAAATTTGCACCGTTGCGTATGAAGTTTTTATAGGTATTTTCCAGTAGTTTTTTTTGTTCCCGGGTGAGTGTATCTTTTTCAGATTCATTAAAAACTACCTGAATTCGTGCAAATAACTTTTGATCCAGGGTAATATCGTTTTGAAAACCGGTAAGTTTCGGAGCAATGGTTTTAGCCAGATCCTGAATGGCATCATTTGTTTCGGCATGATTCAGGTTAAAAAATATGCGGGCAATTCTTTCTATATTTTCACCTGTATATTCAAGAGCTTCTATGGTATTTTTAAAATCGGGCTTACTTTTATTTTTCCTGATTTTTCTGATCCGGGCTTTTGCTTCACCAATGGCAAGTTCGATGGCAGGCAAAAAATGTTCATTTTCAATGCGATCAAAAGGGACGGTATTAAAAGGAGTATTAAAAGTTGTCAGTAGTGGATTCATATTATCTTAAAAAATTCTAAAAATACGTAAAAAGCGCCTTTGGATTAAAATCCTAAAATCGACGTTGAATATAGTGATTTCCTCATGAAGCTGAATGCAACTGTAATTTAGTAACAAGAAATACTTTCTGATGGTTCTTTGAATTAGCATATACTTGGATATATTTGTTTTCGTTTTTGGGTAACGGATTCACATGAAAAACAATTATGAAAAAAGTAACACGGTATATACTTGCTTTAACTTCAGGTATTTTGCTCTCTGCGGGCTGGTATGAATGGGGAACGGGATTATTGTTACTTGTAGCTTTCATCCCGTTGTTGATATTGGAAGATGATCTGACAGCGCAGGGACAAACAGCAAGAAATACACGCGTTTTTCTTTTCGCTTCCCTTGCCATACTAACTTGGAATCTGATTACCACCTGGTGGATCAAGAATGCTTCTTTTGCCGGATTACTTGCGGCTGTGCTTGTAAGCACATTTTTTATGTCTTTTCCGGTTATGATTTATTCTGCAGTTAAACACAGATGGGGAAGGACTATCGGGTACATATCTTTTATTATTTGCTGGATTGCATTCGAATTTGCATACACCCACGGCGAGATTTCATGGCCATGGCTTACATTGGGTAATGGATTTATGTATTCTATCCGCTTGATACAATGGTACGAATTTACAGGAGTATTCGGAGGATCGCTCTGGGTATTGGTTACCAATGTGTTGCTGTATGAGTTTATCAGGCGGATTATATTGAATAATAAATCCATTTTTAAGCTTAAACTGGTAATTCCTGCTTTTTTCATTATTGCAATACCTATTATAATTTCATTGTATCGGTTTTCTTCCTACAGAGAAAAATTCAACCCTCATGAAATAGTGGTTGTTCAGCCAAACATTGATCCCTATCTTAAATTCAACGATCTGCCTTCCATTGAACAAACAAAAATTCAAATAAGGCTTGCTGCAAATTATGTAACCCCGCAAACTGATTATGTGGTATGCCCCGAAACTTCAATCGTAAACCGGATATGGATAGGACATTTCGATGAAGTACCTGATTTAAGAATGATCAGGGCTTTTGTAGAGGCACATCCTGGTCTTAAGTACATAACAGGAATTATGTGCAGGAAACAATATACGAAAAGTAATAAAACTCCCACAGCAAGTCCTATCGACGATACAGGATTGTATTACGATACATTCAACTCGGCCATACAGTACGATACTACCTCCTATATTCCTATCTACCACAAATCGAAGCTGGTAATCGGAGTTGAAAAGATGCCTTATCCACAATACCTGAAAATATTAAAGTCGCTAACACTGCGCCTGGGAGGGACATTTCGGAGTCTGGCAACTCAAAAGGAAAGAGACGTATTTACTTCGGTTGAAGATGGAACAAAAATAGCACCTGTAATTTGCTACGAATCGGTTTATGGCGAATATGTCGGCTCTTATATTAAGAAAGGTGCCAACTACATATTTGTTATTACCAACGATGGCTGGTGGGGTAACACTCCGGGGCATCGTCAGCATAACGCGCTTTCATCGCTCCGGGCTATAGAAACAAGGCGTAGCATCGCACGGTCGGCTAATACAGGTATTTCGAGTTTTATAAATCAGCGGGGTGAGGTATTAATGAGACTTCCATACTGGAAACGAGGGGCTTTGAATGATATCATCAATTCGAATGACAGACTCACCTTTTATGTGAAACATGGCGATTATATCGGTAGAATTTCCTTTTACGGGACAATACTGTTGATTATTGCAATAATTTTTCATACGTTTTACGGGAGGTTTCGAAAATAGGATGCTCATTAAAGCATTGAATCGTTAAATTATCAGGTGATAATTAGATTAATACAATTTTGTATTTTGCATTTTGTTTTTTTGTGCATAATGCAACTGTGGTACTGAATCGTTGTCATTAGATACGAAAACCAGTTACAACTTTGGAGGTAGCATACCA
>CAYUAV010000062.1:0-11659 GCA_964442665.1 uncultured Bacteroidales bacterium | reverse complement strand
GAAAGCAAGGACAAAACCGGGTTTTCTCCGTGCCAAGTCCAAGCAAAAACCGTATTGTTTAACTTAATTTTTTAAAAGATGGGAAAAATTTCTCAAGGTATCTTAGGCGGTTTCTCGGGCAAGGTTGGAAACGTTGTCGGAGGAAACTGGAAAGGAATTGACTACATGAGGGTAAAACCTGCAAGTGTAGCAAATCCTCAAACCGAAGGTCAGGTTGACCAGCGGACAAAGTTCTCAACTGTTTTACAGTTCTTGCAGCCTCTCAGAGGATTTCTTAAAGTCGGTTTTCGGGGTTACGCCATTAAAATGACCGAATTTAACAGCGCCATGTCTTACAATGTCAAGAATGCTATCATAGGCGAATATCCTGACTATGTAATTGACTATGAAAGTGCACTGATTAGCAGGGGAGGTTTAACCGGAGCCTTAAATCCGACTGTTAATTCTCCAGGTGTCGGTCAGGTACAGTTTAACTGGGTGGATAACTCTATTGACGGAAATGCAAGTCTTACCGATAAAGTAATGGTACTTGTTTATAATCCGACAAGAAATGAAGCGGTTTATATTACCAATGGCCCTGCCAGAAGTACCGGAACCCACACATTAACCGTTCCTGATCAGTATTCCGGTGACACTGTTTATGCTTTTATCGCTTTCATCAGTGAAGATGGTAAGGAAGTTTCGAACAGTAAATATGTTGGTGAAGTTGTTGTTGCAAGTCCAACTCCTTAATTTGGATGAATTTCTCAGATAAAAAGACCGCTCAGATTTGAAGCGGTTTTTTTTATTCTTTTTCTTTCCCTACAGATGCTTTTTATCTCCGATTTTGTATGTAATTTGTATGTACAAAACAATTCAGGCAGTTACTTTACTATGTAACTGCCTGATTTTCTTGTAGCGAGAGCGGGAATTGAACCCGCGACCTCATGATTATGAATCATGCGCTCTAACCAGCTGAGCTACCTCGCCATTTGAAGCCCTCGCAGATGATCGCCATGCCTTCATTGATCTCCGAAGGCCTTCTCCTGCACATTTTTAGTCTCCGCTAAGGCGGATGCAAAGATATATTTCTTTTCAAAATATGACAATTTTTTTTCAGCACCTGCAGGATAAAATCAAATTCTTATATATTTGCACGCACTCAATATATGATTTTGTATATTGCATATAGTAATCAATTAATACGTGTGTGGCGATAAACTGGTAATGGCTTGAAAAAGAATCAGTAAGGAGAATTTGATCCGAAAGAAGAAACAGCCTGATCCCGAAGGAACCCGAAGACTATGAAAAAGAAAATTGTACTTGAATATACGCTTAATTCATCTCCTAAAGTACTGTATCCGCGACTCAGCACACCCGGAGGACTCGCCGAATGGTTTGCCGATGATGTTAACCTGAAAGGCAATATTTTTTATTTTATCTGGGACAATTCGGAGCAGCGTGCCGAAGTGGTAAAGAAAAAAGAAAATTACTACATCCAGTTTAAATGGATTGACGATGAGGAGGAACCTACATTTGAATTCCGGATCAGTGTCGACGAGCTGACCGGTGATGTTGCCCTTGTAATTGTCGATACTATTGATGAAGAAGATGAAGAAGATGCTGTCGGACTATGGGACTCGCAAATTGCAGAACTTAAGCATGTGCTGGGTTCATAGACCAAAGGATTTTTACTGATTTTTTGTAATTTCATACATTCATTTCCGTTATTATCTTATAAAACCTTTCAGGTGTGAAGCGATTACATGTATTGATACTCAGATCATTTATCGGACCTTTTATCCTCATTTTTTTCATTGTCCTCTTCATCCTCCTGATGCAGTTTCTCTGGCGATATATCGATGATCTTGTCGGAAAAGGGCTGGAATTTAAAGTTATTGCCGAATTACTGCTTTATACTTCGTCAAGCCTGGTCCCTATGGCGCTTCCTCTTGCCATCCTGATGGCATCGCTGATGACATTCGGTAACATGGGAGAATTTTATGAACTGACTGCTATCAAATCGTCAGGAATTTCACTCCAGCGAATTATGATACCTCTTATTATCCTGGTTATTTTTATCAGTATCGGGGCTTTCTTTTTTGCCAATGAGGTACTCCCCTACACCAACTTAAAAATGCGCTCTTTACTTTACGATGTGCGTAATCAACGTCCTGAAATTCAGATACTCCCCGGTTCGTTTTATAATGGTATCGATGGATATAGCCTGCGTGTTGAGCGTAAAAATCCCTCGACAAATATGCTGTATGATGTTAAAATATATGACCACAGCCAGGGACGGGGAAACGTAAGTGTTATTATTGCCGATTCCGGAAAAATGATCGTCACCGAAGATGAGAGGGACCTGATCTTCACCCTGTATAACGGTTATAGCTATAATGAGCTTGAAGATGAAAGAAATTACCGGAAGAAAAGAACCTATCCGCACCGGTTCGATCAATTCGACGAGGAACAGATCATTATCGAGCTTGTAGGATTTTCACTGACACGAACCGATGAAAACCTGTTCCGTAACCATTATTCCATGCTCGATCTGGAACAACTGGGAGCAATGAAGGATTCAATTAACAGCGATATCGGCAACAAGGAAGATATGCTTAATAATACACTGGTCAATAATAACTATTTCCGGAAGCGAAATCCTGTATACTATAAAAAAGAAATTGACAGGGTGAAGAGGGATTCGATAAAATCCGGATTGTCAAAAACCAGACGTCAAAATTTGCTTCATACCGATGTGGGTATAATAACCGAAGGTCAGATTGAAAAACCTTTGGAAATAAAGGCGAAACGCAAACCGGTTACCAACGACTTTAACAGCGACCCCGAAGTCTATAAGAACCTGTTCGATAAACTGACACTCAGGGAAAAGAATGATATACTGGGTACGGCCCTCTCTTACGCCCGGTCGGCACGGACCTATGTTGTAAGTACTGCAAACACCATCGATGCCAAAACAAGAAATCTGAGAAGATTTGAGATCGAATGGCACCGGAAATTCACACTTTCTTTTGCCTGTTTTATCTTCCTGTTTATCGGGGCCCCCCTCGGAGCTATTATACGCAAGGGCGGCCTTGGGTTTCCGCTTGTTATTTCCACATTGTTTTTCATCTTCTACTATATTATCTCACTGATGGGCGAAAAAATTGTCAGGGAAAGCGGTTTAGCCGATTATCAGGGGATGTGGCTTGCCTCAGTAGTATTTTTAATCACCGGCATTTTTCTTACCTATAAGGCAACGACCGATGCCGCCATGCTGAATTTCGAAACCTATTCCAATCTTATCAGAAAATACCTGGGTATTAAACGAACCAATATAGTAGATGCGCTCCAAAAGGAAATGATGATCGTAAAAACCCGGAAAGTTAAATATGAAAAACTTATTGCCTCCCTCTCTTCCTTCCACGATAATATAAATGAAGCGCTCGAAAATATTGCTGCAAGGCTGAGTTTGGGAGGATATCTGGTTTCACTGGCCGGATTTCGCGAAAGTTCAAATATCCTGCTTTTTGAAAGGCTTTATAAAAACATCATCCGCAGTATTATGGAATCGGACCTGATAGAGGACAGGTCAATCCGGAGCAAGTTAACCGAATTTCCAAATTTTAAATATAATAATTACCTCGACCTGAAATGGCGTTTATACCTGCGACTGGTTTTGCTTCTGATACCTCCGTTCACTATAATTATACTGGTCAGGCATTACATTCAACTGCTGACCCTGAGATCGAAGCTTCAGAATATTAACCAGCTGGTCAACGATCTGGTTATGTTACTGATGAAAAGCGAAGCCATAAACAGTTAAAACGTGCTGATGAATATCCTCCAGCTTTGCAACAAAATACCCTATCCTCCATACGATGGCGGTGCTATAGCCATGCTGAACATGGCAAAATCATTAGCAAATAACGAACACCGGGTTACCGTGCTGGCAATGAGTACTGCAAAGCATACCAAAATAGCTGTTGAAATTCCCATAGAACTGGCTAATCTGATACGTTTCATTTATATCGATGTCGATACAAGAATCAATATCCTTCGGCTGTTTGTCAATCTTATTTTTTCAAAAAAACCGTATAATGCTGTCAGATTTGCCGATAAAGGATTTATGACATCCCTTACCCTGCTTTTACAGCGTGAAACCTTCGATATTATCCAGCTCGAAGGACTCTATCTCAAACCCTATATTCCGGCGATCAGAAAATATCATAAAGGTATACTTGCATACAGAGCACATAATGTAGAATGTGAGATCTGGAAAAGAATGGCCTCCTCGACCCGTAATCCTTTGAAAAGAATATACCTGATCAGCCTGGCAAAACGTCTGTCAGCCTATGAGAGGGATATGATAAACCGGTATGATCTGCTGATACCGATAAGTCCTGACGACTACAACTGGTTTCAATTTTCGGGTAACAGCAAACCGGGACATCTTACACCAACGGGAATCTCCGATGAAGATTTTAATCCTCCGGTAAACAGGAAAAGTATCCCGGACCTCTTTTATATTGGTGCACTCGACTGGATCCCCAACCAGGAGGCTTTACTATGGTTTATCAGTCAGGTATGGCTTCCTTTGAAAAAAAAACAGCCAGATCTCAGTTTTCATATAGCAGGACGAAATGCTCCCGCATGGCTGATAAAAAAATTCCATGCTGCCCGGGTAACTTTTCATGGTGAAATAGAAAATGCCCATGATTTTATCGATAAGCATGCGCTTATGGTAGTTCCCCTGTTCGCCGGAAGCGGCTTACGTATTAAAATTGTCGAAGCCATGGCGCGTTCAAAAGCTGTGATTACTACTACCATCGGAGCACAGGGGATGAGCGTGACCCCGGGAAAAGAAATCATTATTGCCAATACAGCCGGAGAATTTCTTGGAATTATCGAAAAACTGCTTGATGATCCTTCACGTGTCAGCGAACTGCAAAAGAACGCCTGGACTTTTGCCCGACAAAACTTCAGCAACGATCAGATCGTTAAAAATCTTTTATATTTTTACATGCAACACACAGCATGTTGAAACTCATCTTCTGGATATTACTGATTCTCATAGCCTATACCTACTTTGGGTATGCTATTTTACTGCTTTTACTCAACGCTGTTAAAAGGTTACCGGGAAAACACCGGAATGCTTATCCCATTCCATCATCGCTCCCAAAAGTGACATTATTGATTGCCGCCTATAATGAAAAGGATACGGTGGAAGCAAAAGTTCAGAATACACGCGAAATTGAATATCCCGGGGATAAATTAAAGGTGATATGGATAACCGACGGATCGGATGACGGCACTCCCGAATCGCTGTTGCAGTATCCTGAAATAAAAGTGCTGCATACACCTGAGAGAAAGGGAAAGACAGCGGCCCTGAACCGTGCGCTCAACCTAATTGATACTCCGTTTGTCGTTTTCAGCGATGCCAATACGATGCTCGATCCTGATGCCATCAATCAGCTTATGGCTCCGTTCAGTGATGAAAAGGTGGGGTGCGTTGCCGGAGAAAAACGGATTGCAAAGAATATTTATGAGGTTGCAGCCGGAGCAGGCGAAGGGGCTTACTGGCAATACGAATCATTCCTGAAACGGCTCGAGTCCGATTTCTCAACTGTACTGGCAGCTGCCGGTGAATTATATGCCATTCGTACCAAATTGTATCAACCTGTCGATCCCGATATCATAATCGATGATTTTGTTATTTCGCTCAATATTGCCCGTCAGGGATACCTAATCAAGTATCGGCCGGATGCCTGTGCCATGGAAAATTCTTCGGCAAATATCCATGAAGAACTTAAGCGCAAGATCCGTATTGCCTCGGGAGCTATGCAAACCATGTTCCGATACCCGTCGCTGTTCAATCTGTTTAAATATGGTTTCCTGAGTTTCGAATTTATATCCCATAAGGTACTCCGATGGCTCCTGGTTCCGATTGCCATCCCCCTGATCCTGGTTCTGTCGGTAGCTTTATGCATACAAACCCAATGGCAGGAACCTGTTTATACCATTGTCTTGCTTATACAGGTACTCTTTTATTTTTTTGTTTTGCTGGGGGTTATTTTTGAAAGAAGGGCAACACGTTGGCGAATCTTTTTTCTTCCTTTTTACCTGGTTATAATTAACTACGCACAGTATGCCGGAATTCTGAAATTTCTCAGGGGTAAGCATAATGTGGTATGGGAAAAAGCCAAAAGAGCTACCTGATCGTCCCGCCCGGTCCATTATCATTTTATTGACGATTGAAAAACTCCTGTAACTTAGGAAGTATATTTTCTTGGTATATTTAAAGAACAAGTTCTACTTTTGCCATGGCAGAAATGGATGGAAACAATAATACATGACAGAGGATCAAAAAAAATATGCGAAACTGAACACCGTGGCGGAGGCTATCGACGATATTCGTGAGGGCAAAATTGTAATTGTTGTCGATGATGAAGATCGTGAGAACGAAGGAGATTTTATCTGTGCGGCAGAACTTGCAACGCCTGAAATTATCAATTTCATGGCGATCAATGGCAGGGGATTAATTTGTGTCCCGTTGCCCGAGGAGCGTTGCGTTGAACTGGAACTCGAACTGATGGTCCCCGTTAATACTTCCCTGCATGGCACACCTTTCACCGTTTCAGTCGATCTGCTCGGTCACGGCTGTACGACAGGAATATCGGCAAGTGACAGGGCAAAGACCATACAGGCACTCATCGATCCCCGGACAAATCCGGAGGACCTGGGACGTCCGGGACATATCTTCCCTTTAAAAGCAAAATCCAAGGGAGTTTTGCGGCGTGCAGGCCATACGGAGGCTGCTGTTGATCTTGCCCGGTTGGCCGGATTGAAACCCGGCGGCGTATTGGTGGAAATTATGAACGAAGACGGAACCATGGCCCGTCTGCCCCAATTACTCGAAATTGCAAAGACCCATGATCTGAAAATTATTACGATTGAAAGTCTTATAGCCTATCAGCTGGAGCGCGATACACTTATTATAAGAGGCGAAAGGGTTAAACTTCCGACGGAATTCGGCGATTTTGAATTGATTCCCTTTATTCAAAAATCGAATAACCTGGAACATGTTGCCCTGATGAAAGGCAAATGGACAAAAAACGATCCTGTTCTGGTTCGTGTGCATTCATCGTGTGTTACCGGTGATATTTTTCACTCGTACCGTTGCGATTGCGGCGCACAGCTTCACGAAGCCATGCGGCGAATACAGGAAGAAGGACAGGGCGTGATCGTATACCTTAACCAGGAAGGCCGGGGCATCGGTCTTTTCAATAAAATTAAAGCCTATAAGTTACAGGAGCAGGGCCGTGATACGGTAGAAGCTAACCTGGACCTTGGATTCGAAGATGATGAACGCGATTATGGAGTGGGAGCCAGCATTCTTCGTGATCTCGGATTAGGGAAAATCAGGCTGCTTTCCAATAATCCGGTGAAACGCGCCGGTCTTGAAGGTTATGGACTGACTGTGGTCGAAAATGTTCCCATTGAAATAAAACCCAACAAATACAATAAATTCTATCTCGAAACCAAGCGGCAAAAAATGGGACATTTCCTGGAACTAGTCCCGGAGGAAAAGAAAAAAGAGGAAGAAAAACCGTCATAAGAAACATTTCCTGCCATGTCTGAACAGCTGCGCATCATATTTATGGGTACCCCCGATTTTGCTGTCGAATCGCTTAAGGCATTGATCGGCAACGGACAACAAATTGCAGCTGTAATAACAGCTCCCGACAAACCTGCCGGCAGAGGTAAACAGATCACATCGCCGTCAGTGAAGGAGTATGCCAGACAAGCCGGAATAGATATAGTTTTGCAACCTCCGAATCTGAAAGATCCCGTATTTATTGAAGAGCTGAAATCAATTCAAGCCGATTTGCAGGTAGTTGTGGCCTTCAGGATGCTCCCCGAAGCAGTATGGTCGATTCCACCAAAAGGCACAGTAAACCTCCACGCCTCACTCCTGCCCGATTACCGGGGCGCCGCTCCCATTAACTGGGTCCTTATTAACGGAGAAACGGAAACAGGAGTTACAACATTCTTTATCGAGAAAGATATCGATACAGGTAAGATCATTTACCAGGATAAGGTTGAAATTACGCCGGAAATGAATGCCGGAGAGTTACACGACATTCTTATGACAAGAGGCGCCCAACTTCTGGTAAAAACCGTGAATGCCATTGCCGAAAATGATTATCCGGCAGTGCCTCAAGGCGCTGCTTTGCATCCGGCACCGAAAATCTCCAAAGAAGATTGTCGCATTAACTGGAATCAAGAGGCAGAACACATTTACAACTTTATCAGGGGACTCAGCCCCTATCCTGCTGCATGGACGGAGATGACCGACAGGAATACTGCTGTTTTTCTTAAGATATATGAAAGCCGTCAGGAAAAGATCAATCATTCCCATGAAGCAGGTACTCTTTTATCCGATGAATCCGATTACCTGAAAATAGCCGTACCGGGCGGATTTATATCAATCCTGAATTTACAGATGGCGGGTAAAAAACGCATGAATATAAAAGAATTTCTTCGGGGTTTCAAGAATATCACAAGTTACAAATTACTTTAACTGTTACTCAGGAAGTATTGCTTTCATGAAATAAATGCAACAGATAGTTTACAGTTCAGCTTACATTATCAGAATTTTCTTCCTGTTTTGTGCAGAATATGAATACTCATAAAAGGAATATCTGATTATCAATGTTTTATGGTTCTGAAAATTGAATTTTGGGTTAACCAATGCTATTTTTAAAATATGTTATAAAAAAAGTAGAGTGAAATTATCCAAATAAAGATTACTTTCAGTTTTAAATAAAATATTATAAACGCCACAGCGTGGCAGTTAAGTATAACCCAATGGCAACGCCTTGGGAAATGTAATAAATATAGTATAAATATCGTCCTGACAGGACAGCTTAAAATAACACTATGGCGCAATCCTTATCAAAATTGTATGTTCATATTATATTTCATGTTAAAAACAATAATTGTCAAATACGCAAATTAGAAAAAGACGAACTATTTGCTTACATGGCCTCAATTATAAAAGACAATGAGTCGATACCCATTCTAATAAATGGAGTAGAAGATCATGTACATATTTTATGCATAATGTCTAAGAATATTTGCCTTGCCAAATTAGTGGAGGAAATCAAACGACATAGCAGTCGCTGGATAAAAACCAAAGGCCGTTATTATGCTCAATTTGCCTGGCAGGGTGGTTATGGAGGATTTTCAGTTAGTTCATTATTACATGATAAAACAAAAAACTACATTGCGAAACAGGAGGAACATCATAAAAAGATGAGTTTTAGGGAAGAATATTTATTATTCTTAAAGGAATACGGTATTGATTATAATGAACAATATTTATGGACGGATTAATTAATCTGTCCCTACAGGACGAAATATGTATATCTGATCAAATACCCGAGGCGATGCCATCGGGTTACATTAATTAAGGCTTTCAGCCTTTCAGGGAGTTATTAAAACCGCGTCATGCATTACACAAAACAGGAGATAGTTTACAATTCTGCTTACTTTATCGGAATATTCTTTGTAAATTTAGTTATATGTATAAATAATAACTATCCGATCATGAAAACTAAGGTTTTATCAATCATTATTTTAGGGCTTGTGTTGCTAAGTACTGTCTATTCTCAAAACGTTCCTAACGGAGGTTTTGAAAATTGGGAGATGAGATTTTTGTATGAAGAACCTGTCTGGTGGATAACCGGAAACCAGGAGTCCTTTTTGGGTGGAGAACAAACAGCTGTAAAGACTACCGACAGCTATAGCGGAGAATATGCCCTGCGTATTGAGACCGTTACAAATGCTGAAAATACATTTTTTGGCTATGCGTTCAGTAACGGAAGGATCACTGACGGTGAACTGGGAGATACCTTACATTTCGAAGGAGGTATACCCGTTTCAGCTGCCCCCGATTCACTTTGCGGATACTTCAAATTCGATATGGCAACGAACGATACAGGACTGGTACTTATATCTTTTAAAAGTGCCGGGAATATCATAAGTCAGAATTTTTATCAGATCACAGGATCACAAAATGATTATACCCGGCTTGTTTTTCAGATTGAGACCATGGCCGAAACCCCCGATACAGCTTTGGTTGCTTTTACCTGTTCAAACCCTGAAAATCCGCAACCCGGCGGTTGGATGCAGATCGATTCGGTCTGGTTTGAAGGTATTGCTGATACCATCTGGAATGCAGATTTCGAATATTGGGAAGACTACAGCTACCAGGAACCCGTGAACTGGTTCACCACAAATCTTTTTTCCTACCTGTTCGGAGGAGATATGGCGGCAACGCCCACTACCGATGCACATACCGGCGATTTTGCTCTCCGCCTGGAAGCTGTTGAAAGCGTGATACCTGCCGAAGGAGACCTGGTACCGGCAGTTGCAGGTTTTGCTATCCCCTATGAAGAAACTTTCGACTTCAGAGAATCGCTGCCAACCTTTCCTGTCGGTTATAATCCTTATATGCTGACAGGCTTTTATAAATTTGAACCGATGCTGAACGATACGGCTATGCTCTTTATCGGTCTGATTGATGATGAAGATAATATATATGAAACGGGGACTTTTCTGCCGGCAGCTTCTACATACCAGGAATTTGAAGTTCTCTTGTCCTATCCGGCCGGAGTAAACATTACCGAAGCAAGTATGGTTGTCAATACCTCGAAATATTTTATGCAGACCGGTGAAGAAGGAGAATTAGGAAGTGTTCTCTACATCGATGATCTCAGCCTTGTCAATCCCTGTGATACTTTTCCACCCTATTCAATAGCTTCGGTAACCCAGGCTGACTGCAGCGATTATACCGCTTCAATCGATGCCGGCGAAGGCTGGGATGAATACTTATGGTCGAACAGTGAAACCACCCAGGTTATCCGGGTCACTGTCACCGAACCTGAAGTGTATAGTGTGACAGTGACCAATACCGAAACAGGATGCCAGTTCTCCGATGAAGTTGAGCTGGTACCTCCCGATGGTTGTGGGTTAGCAGTGCCATCAACTGATAACAGGAACCCTGCTATAGAGCTCTACCCCAACCCGACTACCGGTATGCTGACCGTTGAATTTCAGAATCCCGTATCCGGCTGGTATACCATTGAGATCGTAGATATTACCGGTAAAGTAATAATCAGTGAAAAAACCCGTATCAATACCTCTCTTAAGAAAACAGTATTCGACCTGACAAAGTATTCCGAAGGATTGTACATGGTTAAAATCACCGGAGAAAAATTCAGTCATTGCAAACGGTTGATGATCAACTGATTTGCACCTCAGATTAAATGTCTTTAAAAATCCCGGTCCCTTTTTTTCAAGGTAACCGGGATTTTTCTTACAGGGTAATCCATGTATCAGATCATGCTGATCTTCCATGGGCAAAATAAATTCACAAGTGCCATGCATCAGCAGAAAGATGTACAGTACTGATTTTATTTGCTTATCGCTCTCATATCTTTCTTATTGATTGATCTGAAGAGTTATTTTAAAAGTGTAATATATGACCTTCATATCCGGAGAATCAGCGCACTTATACTGTTATTAATACCCTGGTAGTAGTGCATTCGCCTGTTCCGGACCGTAAGGAATTAACCGTCAGAATGTTTTTGTATGACGGATATATATCCCGGTT
>CAYUAV010000061.1:0-11703 GCA_964442665.1 uncultured Bacteroidales bacterium | reverse complement strand
ATGAAAAGTAATGATCCTCAAGCTGCTGATCTTTTTCCGAAGAATGTCCCACAAGTGTTCTGTCGGTCATAATCAAATCGGGTCGGGCATAGTATAGCGCTTCGTCAACCAAAAAATATTCCTGTTCCAATCCCAGGGTTGCAAATACTTTGTTCACATTTTTATCGAAATATTCGCACACAGCAACAGCAGCACTGTCAATGGCAGATAAAGCTTTTAACAAGGGTGTTTTATGATCAAGGGCTTCTCCGGTATATGAGACGAAAATGGTCGGAATACTTAATGTATTTCCAACAATAAAAGCAGGTGAAGAAGGATCCCAAGCAGTGTAACCGCGCGCTTCAAAGGTATTACGAATACCTCCACTCGGAAAGCTGCTGGCATCGGGTTCCTGTTGGGCTAAATGCTGACCCGAAAATTTTTCAATAATACTGCCATCATCCAAATATTCAATAAAAGCATCATGTTTCTCCGCTGTCCCGTCAGTTAAGGGATGAAACCAGTGTGAAAAATGGGTTGCTCCCATTTCAAGTGCCCACATTTTCATGCCTGCTGCAACTTTATCGGCAAGTTTTCTATCAACCTTCATCCCCTTTTCAATGCAATTCATAACCCCCTCATAGGCCTCCTGCGAAAGGTAGCGTTGCATTTTAAGCCTATCAAAAACATTAATTCCGAAATAGCCGGAGGTCAGTTTAGCCGGAGCTTCGTTATGTACCGGACTACGGGAATTAGCGGCGTGAACTGCCTGAAACCTGATTATAGACATACATGGATATTGTTTAGTGAATATTCAATACAAAGATAGATTTTCCTGCTATCATGCCTGATAATTTAGTTAACATAAACAGGAAATACATTAAATTTTTATGAAACCCCCTAAAAAATAAGAATACAATAGAAAATTTTACATTCTGGAATAGAAATGATAAAACCAGGGTATGGTTTCAATACCTCTGTAAAAATTTTCCAGGGGGAAATTTTCGTTAGGAGAATGAATGGCATCGGTATCCTTACCAAACCCCAGGAGTACTGCTTTTATACCAAGGATCTCCTCAAAATCGGATATAACCGGTATGCTGCCTCCTCCCCTCACGGGCAAGGGTTTCCGGTTGAAAGTTTTTTCAATGGCAGCAACTGCAGCACTTATTTCTTTCGAATCCCATGAAACCACGTAGGGATTGCCTCCGTGTAATACATTTAATTTAGAAGTTACATTCCGAGGCATTACTTCTTCAAGATAGGATCGGAATATTTTTTCAATCTTTTCGGGAGTCTGATCGGGAACCAGACGCATGGATATTTTTGCAGCAGCTTTAGCAGGTAATATGGTTTTAGCTCCCTGTCCCGTGTAACCGCTCCACATTCCGTTTATATCAAGTGACGGCCTGATACCCAAACGTTCGATAGTGGTATAATCACTTTCCCCGAATAGTTGATTCACTCCTATGTTCCTGGCAAAATCATCTTCATTAAAAGGAACCGAATTTAACAGCTTACGTTCATTATCCGGAAGTACCTGTACATCATCGTAAAAACCAGGTAAGGTAATACGTCCGTTTTCATCTTTCATGCCTGTAATTAATGCCGAAAGTGCATTAGCCGGATTATTCACTGCTCCTCCATAAAGTCCTGAATGCAAATCGCGGTTGGGGCCTGTAACAGACAACTCAAAGTATGCGATACCCCGCAAGCCCGTTGCCAGTGTAGGTGTCGATAATGATAATAATGTTGTGTCTGATACCAGAATTACATCGGCATTAAGCAAATCCTTGTTATCAATACAAAACTTTTTAAGGGAAGGAGAACTGATTTCCTCTTCGCCCTCGATCAGAAACTTGACATTGCATGGCAGCATTTTCTCAGCTACCATGTATTCGAAAGCTTTTAGCTGCATAAATAACTGCCCTTTATCGTCGTCGGCTCCCCGGGCAAAGATTTTATCTTCCCGTATTTCAGGTTCAAAGGGCGGTGATATCCATTCGTCCAACGGTTCAGGCGGCTGAACATCATAATGTCCGTATATCAATATGGTAGGACAATTTTTATCAATAAGCTTTTCAGCAAACACAACCGGCCATCCTTCGGTATCCATAATTTTTGCAAAACCGGCACCAGAAGCCATCAGGTTTTCTTTTACACAATTTGCTGCCTTATACATGGCTTCTTTATTCTCGGAAAAGGCACTGACCGAAGGAATCCGTATGAACTCAAAAAGCTCATTTATAAACCGTTCCCTGTTCTTTTCGATATAATTCTTAACTGATTCCATAAATCGATTTTTCCGAAAATACTAAACCTTGTTCAGATAAAAAATGAGAATAGGCCATGCAATTTGTAATTTCACTTTAAGATACTTTTAAAAATGTCTACTTTTAACTAATCCTAACAATCAGGTATAATCAATGTTTAAATCCATACAAAAGTCAATTCTGCCGATTCTGATCATTCTTATTCTACCAACTATTTTATTTTCAATATATGAAATTGGTACCTTGCGAAAGAATGAACAGGTTATTGAATCGATATATACGAACCAGCTCGATGCGATACTCTACTCGGTAAACCAGTATTCGGAAGACGTCATGAACGGATGGGCAAACCGAATAGTACAGATCATTGGCAGAAATGAAAAACCAGCTTCAGAAGAACTGTATAAATTCTTTGCGGAAACTCCTGTTGAAAATTGTCTGTACCTGTACAGTCTGGATTCTTTGCAGATGAGATCGTTCGGACCAGGTTGCAGCAATCCGGATTTTAACAGGACTCTGAGCACACTCGTCGCCAAGCAGGATTCGATTCTGAAAAAACTGAAAACGTATCTTAATGGCGGTTACCGGAAAATCGAAACATTCATTCTACCTGGCTCAATAGATCAGGTCTTTGTATTCGCACATAATTTTGAGAATTCAACTCAGTTTATTTTTATTGTTCATAATCCCGAAAGATTTATAAACGAGATTCTGGATCCGAAAATTCAGGAGATAGCGAGAGAAAAGTTCGATATTGCAATTTCAAGCGTTAAAAACGACTCGGTAATCTATAATTCCGATCGCCAGAATATCCCTGTTACAATACTTCATAAGAAACCGCTGTGGCTCATTAAAAATTATGACATCGGAATTGAGTTAAAAGACCGTACGATTTCCGACCTGGCGAAATCGCGCAGCCGCAAAAACCTTATCCTCATCGGAATAATCGACCTGGTGCTGATCCTGGGCATATGGTTTATCTATCGGAATATAAACCGGCAAATGGAACTTGCCAGACTGAAATCTGATTTTGTTTCGAGTGTATCGCATGAAATACGCACTCCGCTTGCCCTGATACAAATGTATATTGAAAGTCTCGAGATGGGAAGAGTAGCATCGAAAGAAAAAATAAATGAGTACTACAAAGTTATTTTACAGGAAACACAACGCCTGACAGGTATAGTGAATAAGATCTTAAATTTTTCACAAATCGAAAGCGGCAAAAGACGTTACGCTTTCAGCGAAATGCAGTTAAATGAAGTAGTTGAGGCAGTGATTAAATCGTTCACACTGGTTCTTGAAAAAAGTGGTTTTACTACCAAGGTTGATCTAACTCCCGATCTGCCTGTTATCATGGCCGACAGAGAATCCATTGCCGACATTCTTGTTAATCTGATAGATAATGCAATGAAATACAGCAATTCGGGAAAATATATCAAAATACAAACACTGTACGATAACAGGTATGCCATTCTGCGGATAACAGATAAAGGAATTGGCATTGCTCCGAAAGACCAGAAAAATATTTTTGATAAATTTTATCGTGTTACTGAAAAAGACCTTGCATTAAAAGCTAAAGGTTCAGGATTGGGACTTACCATTGTAAAACATATTATAGATGCACATAACGGGAATATTACGGTAAAAAGCGAAAAGGGAGCCGGAACTGAATTCACATTGTTCTTTCCACTCAAACAAAACTTGTAACGATGAAAAAAATACTTATTGTCGAAGATGAAGCGCCTATGCTGCAGGGATTAAAAGATAATCTTGAATTTGAAGGTTATACGGTTGATACGGCTGCTGATGGCAATGCGGGCCAGGAAAAAATTTTGAGTAATCCGTACGATCTGATACTTCTCGATGTAATGTTACCGCATATTTCAGGTTTTGATATATGCAAGAACGCCCGGAATGCTGGTGTCAAAACTCCAATAATCCTGTTAACGGCAAAAGGAGAAGAAATTGATAAAGTTGTAGGTTTGGAACTGGGTGCTGATGATTATATAACTAAACCATTCAGTCTTCGTGAGCTTCTTGCAAGAATAAAAGCCATTCTCCGTCGGGCTCCTTCAGAGGAAAGTGAGTTACAGCAATCAAAAAACATTAAACTGGGCAGGCTCACTCTCAATTTTAAAAACTATGAGGCTTTCGAAGATGATAAGCCCGTGAAACTTACTCATAAAGAATTTGAAATCCTCTCCTATCTCCATAAGAATGCTAATAAAACAGTGGATCGTGATGAGTTGATGAGTGAAGTATGGGGTATCGATTATGAAATTACTACCCGTACGGTCGACAATTTCATTCTGAAATTAAGGCAGAAAACGGAGAATGATCCGAATAATCCTAAAATAATTCTTACTGTGCACGGAGTTGGATATAAGATGGTACTATGATGTTTTATCAGATTTCGGCAGCGTGAAATGAAACGTACTACCTTTTCCAACTTCGCTTTCGACCCAGATCTTTCCATTATTCTTTACAATATATTCCTTGCATAAAATCAGCCCTAATCCTGTACCTGCTTCGCCTCCTGTACCTTCCCGTGTAAAATGTATATCGACTCTGAAGAGTTTTTCAATTTCATCAGGTGCAATTCCAATACCGGTATCCGAAATCATGGTGTGAACCAGATCACCCTCGTCCTGTATTTCAACCCTGATGGTGCCTTCCTGACTTGTAAATTTGATGGCATTTGTAAGCAAATTCCTGATAACAATGTTAATCATGTTCCGGTCGCAGAAAACCTTGAATTTCTTCTCATGGGCAAAGATGACCTTGATCTTCTTTTGATGGCTCGTTTCCTGCAGCAGCGTAAGATTTTCTCTGACCATATGATTTAATTCAACAATTTCCGGTTCAAACTTAATCCGATTGGTTTGCGACCGCACCCACAGCAACAGATTCTCAAGAAGATCAAATACATTTTTTGAAGCCTTGAATATAATATCGGCAAATTGTTGCTTTTTCTCTTCTGTCAGGTTTACAAAGTTTTGTGAAAGAAGTTCCGAAAAACCCAGAATTGTATTGAACGGATTTTTTAAGTCGTGCGCAATAATGGAGAAACATTTATCTTTTGTCGAATTAAGCTCAGCAAGATAATCATTTACAGTTTCGAGTTCATCTTTCTGGGCCATTAATTCCTCGGTCTGCTCCTGGATATATTGCTGCCTTTGCTCCAGAAGTCTGTTCGCTTCAGCAAGTCCTTCGGCCTGCTGTTTTATCCGCTGCTGATTTTCTTCCAGCAATGTGTTGATCTCACTGAGTTCGTCGGCCTGCTGTAAAAGCATGCTGTTCTTTTCCTGTATTTCACACGTGCGTTCCGCCACAATATTTTCAAGTTGTACTTTTTGCTGCTGAAGTTTGCTGATCCGAAAGAAATAGAGACCAACAATCAAACTGAAAATGATGAGAACAATTAACGTTCTGAATGCAATTGTTTTATACCAGGGTGGCAATATTTCAATAAGAATCGATGTCCCGTTATTATTCCAATACCCGTCATTATTTGAAGCAATGACTTTAAATGTATACGTACCGGGATTAAGGTTTGTATACGTTGCTTCACGACGAGAACCCATAATATTCCATTCCTTGTCGAATCCTATGAGTTTATATTTATACTGGTTTTTTCCGGGATTTGTGTAATTAAGTGCAGCATACTTAATGGTAAACACCGATTGTTCATGTGTAAGAGTTATCTTTTTACTTTCGGTTATTGATTTTTTCAACGGAGAATTTTTTGTGCCTATCGGTACTTCTTTATAATAAATTAAAAAATCAGTCAGATAAACGGGAGGTAAAAATGTATTATTTAAAATACTGTCGGGGTAAAACATATTCAATCCGTTGATTCCTCCAAAAAACATTTTACCATCCTTACCCTTAAAGTATGATCCATGAATAAACTGATTCCCCTGCAAACCATCCGACTCATTATAATTTTTAAAAGAATTGCTGTCCGGATTGTATTTCGATATCCCTTTATTGGTACTCAGCCATAAATTATTTTCATTATCGATCAGGAGGCCATTGATTACGTCATTTGGCAAACCATCGGATGACAAAAACTTACTAAATTCCCGTTTATCCCAGTCAAAATAATTTAATCCGTTGGCAGTACCAATCCACATATTACCGGTTTTATCTTCTGCAACAGAATAAATCCATCCATTACAAAGGCTGCCCGGACTGGTATTTTTTTCAAAATTCAGAAATGAGGTATTTTCAGTATCAAAAATACTGAGCCCCGAATAAGTGCCTATCCAGATACTGCCATTACGATCCTCAAATAGTTTCAGACACCAATTGCCGGCTATTGAATTTTCACCACCTTCCAAATAGTGCAGGAATTTTCCCGTTTCAGGATTGAATTTGTTTAAACCTCCTCCATTGGTTGCAATCCATACGGTATTTGAGTCTTCAACCATGATATCACGGACATCGTCATTGCTCAGGCTAAATATATCTTTATCATCATGTTTATAGCCGGATATAATTCCGGTTTTTTTGTCAATAATATTAATCCCCTGTAAATATCCTCCGATCCAGATTTTCCCCTGCCCGTCTTCCGTAATGCATAAAACTGTATTCCCGTTTATACTGTTCGGCTTGCCCGGTTCAAATACGTAATGTTTAAATAAACCCTTATCCGGATTGTACATATCCATTCCGCCTCCATCAGTGCTAATCCATAAATCTCCTTCACTATCCTCGAAAACTGCTGATACAATATTGAATGACAGAGAATTTGGATTTCCGGGTTCATTTCTTAAATAATCGAACTTTTTTCTGCGATCGATCTGAGTATAATTAACTCCCCCTGGTATGCACCCAGCCATAGAATTCCCTGATTATCCTTGAAGATGCTTTGAACCGAATTATGGTTGATTGAATAGGAGTCAAATTCGTTTTGCACATAGTTACGCAAAGTATTTTTATTCCGGTTGTAAAGAAATATTCCTCCACCATCGGTGCCAATCCATATTCTGTTTTTATTCTCAATATATATTTTCCGGATATTATCGGATAAGGGTTTGCCTGCAGGGCTTTTAAACTTAAAAGGTTTAAGACCGGAAAGATCCGATTTAATAGTATAAATACCATTATCGATACCGACCCAGATATCACCGTTGTAATCTTCGGCCATTGTATAGATCTTATCGGCAATACGAATTCCTTCTCTCAGATCAGGGCTTGCAATTATGGCCCTTTTATTTAAATCGTAACCGAACAGGCCAGAACCTAACGAACCAATCCATATTCTGTTGTGTTTGTCAATCAGCAGATCCCGGATCCCTTCCTGTTGGACTGTCCCATAATTTGCCAGATCTTTCAGAAACCATATAAATCCTTGTCCTACAGAGTCATAAATAAATATACCGTTTGTATTGGCAATTAAAATATTGCCTTTATGATCCTCGACAATTGCCCGTGTATAACTTTCATACCTGTCATATAAATCATCTTCCAAAAAGGGAATATGATGAAACGATTCTGACTCTCTGCTGAATATGTCGACACCACTGCTGGCTGCAATCCACAAGCGTCCTTTGGTATCTTCCAGAATTTCGAAAACAGAATTACTTGAAAGACTTGTACTATCGGCAGAATTGAATTTATATACCGTAAATTCATAACCATTAAACATGTTCAAGCCGTCATCGGTACCAATCCATATAAATCCCTTACTATCCTGAAAAACACAATGCACCATATTATTTGACAAACCATTTTCAGTGGTGAGATGATTGAATAACAGATCTGAAACTCCTGCAAAAATTTGAGATGAGAATAACAGATATAGTATTATAGAAGAAACACGCTTAAACATCCAATCCCTCTTTGTTATTCTAATTTAAGAAAATAATAAGAGTATTTCCATGCAATTCGCATGGAACAGCAGAATATTACTGTTAAAAAAAGTTACATTTTTAAAATTCCCCATCGAATTAAAGTATGTATATCAAAACCTACATAAAGGCCTATTCCTGAAAAGCCTAAAGGATAAGTACACTATAATTTACATTCCGGTGACATTTCGTGACATTCTTTTACCTGGGTATGACACCAGCCTGGTAATCAGCACGTACATTTGTATCAGGTTTTTTAAACATTCATGCTATGAAAACTACCATACTTCTCCTCAGTCTTTTTTCAGGAATTATAAGCAGTATTTATTCGGCAAGCCTCCATGAAGATTCCGAAAATCGTGCTATTTATAAGAGGGTTTTCAGATTAAATAGTTGCGCCTCCCCGAAACCTTCTTTATGGAATTCCGAATTGATAGTTAAAGCAGATAGTTCCAACCACTATATCTATATCGTAGGCAAGCACGATTTTTCAGATAATACTCAATCATCCGATTTGAACCAGCCCTCTGAGAGAATTTTAACCGAAAACAAGAATGTTGAGAAATACTTAAGCTCTTTATGGACAGAATATCCTGTTAAAGAGTATATTAAAAATAAATACTATTTGACAGATATATTAAACCAGGCATAAAATTTTAACACAAAGGACTATGAGAAAAAGTGTACTCCATATAATACTAATCGGAATTTTATTCCAGATGATAATTTTCTCAGCACAAAAAGCCAGTGCCGAGGACTTGACAAGGATTATCTCACTCACAGGAAGCTGGAAATTTTCAGTAGGCGATAATAGTAACTGGTCAGATCCTGGTTTTAACGATAGCAACTGGGATGTGATAAATGTTCCGGGTAAATGGGAAGATAATGGCTACTCCGAATATAACGGATATGCCTGGTACCGTAAAAAATTCACACTTCAGACTATTTCGGATAATACACCTGTTTACCTTGTATTCGGCAGGATTGACGATGCTGATGAAGTATACTTAAATGGCAGGAAAATTGGCATGAGCGGAAGTTTTCCTCCCGATTACAGAAGTGCCTATAACGAACGAAGAAAATATAATATCCCGAGAGAATATATAAATTTCAACGGCACCAATACGCTGGCAGTAAGAGTTTATGACAGTTACCTGGAAGGAGGTATTATAAGTGGTCCGGTTGGTATTTATATTGACGAGGATTATAATTTTCTTGATCTCGATCTTTCGGGACAATGGAAATTTCATCTGGGTGATAATAAACAATGGAAGAGTCCTTCTTTCGACGATGGCTTGTGGTCGAAAATAAATGTACCCTCGGAATGGGAGCACGAAGGATATGTGAATTACGACGGATATGCCTGGTACCGAACAAAATTCAGGGTCCCTTCCGACCTTAAAAACCAGACTTTGTACCTCGTTCTGGGCAAAATTGACGATTATGATTATGTATATCTTAATGATAAGCTTATCGGTAATGTTTTTGAACTCGATAAAGACGGTGAATACAGAAGAAAAGGATATGAATATAATGCAAGAAGAATTTACAAAATACCCACGGAAGCACTAAATCAGAATGGCGATAACACTATTGCAATCAGAGTATTCGATGGTCGTATGCGCGGAGGAATATATGAAGGCCCGATTGGTTTGATGACTGAAAACAATTGTCGGCAGTACAGAAGAAAACACTATGAAAATCAATCGTTCTGGGACTTCATCGTAGAAGAATTTCTGATTGATAAACGATAATAGTAATACGAATTATGAAAACAAATTGCACAGTTAAAAAGTATGTAACTATTGGCCTGATGCTGATAGCAGGCATAACAGGATCGAATAGTGTGATGGCCTTTGAGAATGATTTGGTTAGGATTAAGAACCTTTCGGGTGAATGGAAATTCTCTATTGGCGAACGTGAAGAATGGATATCTTCCAATTATAATGATGCGAATTGGGAAAGCATTCAGGTCCCATCTCCATGGGAAGATCAGGGATTTTATGGTTATAACGGTTTTGGCTTCTATCGAAAAGGATTCACGGTATCCAGTGAATATAAAAATAAGAATCTGTACCTCATCCTGGGCTATATCGACGATGTAGACGAAACGTATCTGAATGGTAAAAAAATCGGATCGACCGGTACGTTTCCACCCAATTATAATACGGCTTACAATGCCAAGAGAATTTACAGGATACCCAAAGAACTGGTAAACTATAACGGGACAAACATTTTGGCCGTAAAGGTTTACGATTCATATCAGGCAGGAGGAATTGTGGGCGGAGATATCGGAATCTATATAAATCCTTATGAAATTCCGGTTGATCTGAATCTGGAGGGAGAATGGAAATTCCGGACGGGTGATTTCCTGGATCGGAAATCGATAAATTACAATGATAGTAAATGGGACAAGATTATTGTGCCTGCAAAATGGGAAGATCAGGGTTACCGGGATTATGATGGCTATGCGTGGTACAGAAAAAGCTTTTATTTAAAAGGTTCGTTCAAAGAAGAAACAGTAGTACTGGTATTAGGTAAAATCGATGACGTTGACGAAGTGTATGTAAACGGAGTGAAAGTAGGTATGACGGGCGATTTTACGGATCGAGAAAATCAATCCATACCTACCGGACAACATTATCAGGCATTACGCGGATATTATTTTCCGGCAAGCCTGCTGAAAAGTAATCAGAATAATACGATTGCGATACGTGTATATGACTCAGGTGGTGACGGAGGAATTTATGAGGGGCCGGTTGGTTTGGTATCACAATCGCGCTATATCGAATACTGGCGTGACAGGAAGAAAATGAAACATTAAAAAAGAACTTATATTCCTTTAGATTTCTGGTTAGGGTTTTTGTTCAAAGCTGATGATTCGGATTTATGGTGTAAAACCTCCCGATCATCAGCTTTTCTTTTATCAGTTTCCGATAGGCTGCTAACAGCGGATTGAAGATTTTGATACCAGGTAATTCCAAATTGTCTGATCAAAGCATCCTTAACAAATTCACGCACGCTTAGTTTTTCCTTTTCTCCTTTTTCGCGGGCCGGATCGCAAATTTTCCAGATATCATAATTAACCGCTATAAATTGCTCATGTTTTTTAATGCGTACCGGATAGAGATGACACGATACCGGTTTTCGGAAAGCAATTGCTCCACTGGAATAGGCTTTTTCAATTCCACAACGTGCAATGCCATTTTCAAAAACGACATACGCACATTCTTTACCCTGAATTAAAGGTGTGACTGTCTCATTTTCATAGTCAATTGTATATACACCCTGTTGTTCAATAGCATCAACACCTTCTTTTCGGAGAAAGGGTTTTATTTTATCAATAATATGGGAAAGCAACAGCACTTCTTCAGAACTCAAAGGAGCTCCCGCATCGCCCTCAACACAGCACGCTCCTTTGCATTTTTCCAAATCACAGATAAAATGTTTATCAGTTACATCATCGCTTATCAGGATTGTCCCAATTTGAAGCATTCAGGTCCGTTATTTTGATCTGCAAATATAGCGAAATCGAGAAACCGTATACTCCAACAAAAGATTATAAAACTTCTTAGTTGAAGATTTATCATTTTTTA
>CAYUAV010000060.1:0-11764 GCA_964442665.1 uncultured Bacteroidales bacterium | reverse complement strand
GTGCACCGGATGAGAGCTGGTCGAAGCTGAGCAGGGCTTCACCCTGGAACCCTGAGGCGGTATTGATACACTTGAGCTCGGTACCGGCAGCATCCCACAGGGCGATCTGCTGGCCTTTCATGGTACCAAAAGCTCCGCCGGTCAATATTTTTACAGTAATGGTGTTACTCTGGGCCAGGAACCTGAACCAGACATTATTGCCAACTCCACCACTCCAGCAGGAGGGAGCCGGGCCGTCGGGGGTAGCCAGAATGTTATCGAACTGTGCACTGTCGGAGCACCAGTTTTCCAGGTTATCAATTACAATAGCTCCCGAACGCTGGTCATAAGTAGCCTGACCGGTGGTACACAGGGTAAAGGAACCGTGAGTAGTGCGGTCATCGACGGAAATGAAATAGAGTGCACCGGATGAGAGCTGGTCGAAGCTGAGCAGGGCTTCACCCTGGAACCCTGATGCGGTATTAATGCACTTGAGTTCAGTACCGGCTGAATCCCACAGGGCGATCTGCTGGCCTTTCATGGTACCGTATACTCCGCCGGTTAACGTTTTAATTGTGAGGGAGCTACCGCTGGCAGTTAACTGAAACCAGACATTGTTGCCTACTCCACCGCTCCAGCATGAGGGCACGGGACCGTCAGGTGAGGCGTTGATATTGGTATATTCGGCAGGTCCGGAAGTCCAGTCGCGAATTATTCCTAAATCTGCGGCCTGCTCAAAGTTATCGTTTGATTCATACTGAGCATTCGACGGATCACAAAAAAATGAAAATAGAAAAACAAGAAGGTAAAATTTAAACACATATTTTACCTGTACTTTAATTTTGAATGGTTGAGGTGAGATCATGGAAAATAGGGTCAAAGAATTATTACTATGGATTATATGTCAGGATTTATACTATTAATGTAACATTACTCAGTTTTAACAATGGGTGTGACATGGATTGATTTATTTAAATGTTAAAAAATTTTAGGTATATACGTTATTTTGTTCAATTGGTTATACTACGATTGAAAATATGCAGTGATGTATTTAGTTGATAAATCATATTTCATTTTACACTAAATGATATTTTTCACTGATAAATGAATTGTATTAAAATGCTATTGCTCAATTTCGTGAGATGGATAGGTCATAAATAATTTGTTACATAATTGACGTACTCATTCTAAACATTGGCAAGTACATTGAAATCAAAATTAAACCTACGAGGAGTCCAACAAAAACAATGATAAAGGGTTCCAGAAGGTTACTGATCATCCCGATCCGGAATTCCAGTTCTTCGGAATGTTGTTTTTGTAGTCTGTCGAAAATAAAATTCAGTTGATTGGTTTCCTCTCCCACTTTGATAAGTGAAATAATCTTATTATCCATCAATTTAAAATCGCTCAGGGACTCATGAAGTAATTTTCCATGCATAAGGTCTTCTCTGGCCCCGTCAAGTTTTACTTCAAAGGGATAATAGCTTACCATATCTCTGACCAGTTTAATGGCTCTTAAAAGAGGGATTTTAGCTCCCGAAAGAAGAGCCATGGACTGGAAAAAACGCTCGAGATAAATTAATTTTATAATCTGACCTGCCAGTGGGAGTGATAGTGCTATTTTACTGCTTACGGATCGGAACCAGTTCTTCTTACGGATAAAATATAAATAGAAAGAAAGTATTAAAACTGATAGTATAAAAATGAAAAAATACCTGGTAAAGTAGTTGCTCAGTTTGATGATTGATTTGGTAATTCCCGGCAATTCTCCTCCAAAACGCTTAAAGACGTCCTCAAACATGGGCACCATAAAATTCATCATAAAGTAAACAGCAGCTGTTGCAGTTACCAAAACAATGACTGGATACGAAAATGCATTGGTAAGCTGCCTTCGTTGCTTAATTTTTTTACTGAAATAAGTTGTCAGGTTTCCCAGTACATCATTCATTTTGCTGCTTTCTTCACCAATACGGATGCTATTCACTTCATAAGCTGAAAAGTCACTGCTTTTTTCCAAAGCATTTGAGAGATTATCTCCTTCAATTACATATTCATATATCTTTTCATATTTCCTTTTTATCTCACCTTTCTTTTGCTCTTTAGTTATAATTTCCAGGGCGGTTTTAAGATCAACTCCGGAAGCAAGCAATACACCCAATTCCGAATAGAAATTTTCTTTCTTCTTATCATTGATCTTTTTACCCGTAATGGATATATCGAAGTTCAGGAAATTTAACCCTTTTCTATTACCCTTCCTGCCAGTGGAAGATTCTTCATGTATTTTTATTTCATTTATTTTAATACTCAACTGAATGATTTTTAAAGTTTAATAATGTGGCATATGAATAGTTTTTCCTCAGTGAGACATGAATAACCTTTGTCTGAGGTGTAATCATATCAAATGAGATGTTTGTTACAAGTCCATTATCGAAGTCTGTATTAATCTCAATATTGTCAGTGTGTCCTTCGTAATTTCCGGGGGAAGTTCCCGATGGTTTATATATAAGCGAATCTTCAATAAAATATTTTATATTTCCCATGACAGAGCTTTGAAAAAACAATATGTTCCCATTCGACCTGATAGATTCTGCATTTTCAAAATCATCCTTCAGTTCCTGGATAAAAAGTACCGATTCATTTATTGTGTTCATTTCCAAAATATTATTCAGAAGAACTTTTTTCAGATTAAGATACACAAACAAAGAAATTGAAATAACAATACTACTGATGACAATGGTCACCAGCAATTCTATAAGTGTGAAGGCTTTGAGTTTGTTAATCTTCATTATTAAGTAAATAAATTCTTCTTTTATTGAGTATGGTTTTTCCCTTAAGCGATATTTTAACTTCAATTAATTTCAGGTCTTCAGAATTGTTATAATTTGAAATATTACCTGTAATCAGATAATCCTGATAAGTAGATTCACGGTTTCCCTGTTCATTACTGTTTAGTAAAGAATTCATTTCATTTTCTGCAATGAATATGGCATTGATCACATGTTCTTTTATATCGGATGCATAAAGACGTGTCAGGAATCCGATACCTATTGTAAAGCATAATGATATAAGTAATGAAGCAACAATAGTTTCTATAAGAGTTGATGCCTTTAGTTTAACCACTTTATAATTTTTTTACCGGTCATATTTAGAAAAACAGCAGGTGTCACATAATACTCCGAAAGATTTTCGGAATTGATCTTAGCATCCATTAGCACATTTTCATAGCTTGTATGTTTCGATTTGTACAACAGTTTCCTGGCAAAGAGTGATCCTGTCACTGTTCCTTTGTTTTCAATGTAATCAGTTGAATATATAATACCTTCCACAGATGATCTTTCAGAAATAAATACTGACGAATTTTTATGACTCGCAGTGCAGAGAATAATGGTTCCTGATAGACTGGAACTGTCACAGATATTTATTTGAAGCTTGTATAATGCAGATGATGGATTATAGGTGACCAGTGCCGTCGGATAATCCAGGGAAGTTGAATGCTTTAAATGTATCTTTTCGGATGCATAAACCTGAATAGAACTGTTACGAACTCCGGTAATATTTACCTGGGGTGCAACAAGGATCGCATCATGTAATTCGCATCCCGGACCCAGATTGATCAGGATATCTGAAACAATAATAATATGTCCCGCAATATACTTATTTCCTATTTCTATGGCATCAGAAGAATACAAACAGAAGGTCTCCTTTCCAAAGCTTCGAGTGATGGTATCCCGATATTGGTAGTCACTATAGAATTGGAATCTTTTTACACCCATTTGCATTTGTTCAATAGTGTCTAAAATTTCAAATATTGAAGGGTCGATTACAGGTGAGTAATCAGAATTATTATATATTTTTTTGTAGGTAATGGTTTGGGATCCCTCATACCTACCCTCGATATTCACTTTTTTTATTATACCTCCTGGCAGATAGCATTTTCCGCAGAGTTCAACATTGCCGCAAACAGAGAGCGATTGACCGGGATCGGATAGAAATAACGCAATTTCCCGGGATTTTGTGCCGGTCGATCCAGCCAATGCCATTTTTACTACACTGTCATTTTTTATCTCGGAATATGCCCTGATCAGGTCAAAGCATCCCCATTTTTCTTTCTTAATGCTGGTTTTAATACCGGAACTATAAAGGTTCACCTTTCCCTCATAACCGGAAAGAGATAGCTGGATCGCTGATAGTGCTTCATCCTTCAGTTTCTCGTGGTTGATAAAAGATTCAGTCGAAATACCGGAATAATAATAAATAAGTAAGATCGAACAGCAAAATATGGAAATAATTACTGAAATGAAAATTGCGTACAGCAATGCTCCGGCTCTTAATTTCATAAGGCACTGTCAAGTTAAATGATTATTTCATCAGTTTCAATCACTTTTTCTTTGAATTCCTACCTGCATCTATTTCGGTAATAGTTTGAGAGTTATTTGTATTCCTGTTATTTTCATTATTGTTCTCATGATTTACCCTTTTTTCCCTGGGAGTTTCAGTGGTATTTTCCTGATCTGGTTTATTTTTCCTAAATGAGATCTTGAACAGCTCTTTTAAAGGTTTCTTTTCTTTTGTTTCTTCAGTCGTGTTTGATTCCGTATTATCAAAAGGTTGCTCTGAAACAGGAACAACTTCCGACTTTGAGTTTTTATGCCCGAATATCAGGAAGGAATGCGATTTTTTGTCTTCCTTAACAGTAGTTCTGTGTTTTTTGTTTTTTATTGAATCGGGCGAAGTTTCAACTGGTTTTTCCTTCAGTTTACCATTTCTGTATTTTATTTCACTGATCATATTCCCGGAGGGATCATAATAGAAACTTCTGCCATGCCGGATACCATTTTTCCATGTTTCCGAACGCAGAATTATTCCCTCTCCGCTCCAGTATTTCCATTCGCCATCTTTTAAACCATTTATAAAATAACCCTGGTATATAAGATTATTATTTTTATTAAGAGCAGAAAATTCACCGTGGAGTAACTGACCCTGGTAACCGCCGTAATTCCAGTGAATCGTATTTTCAAAGAGCCAGTAGTATTTGCATTCGGGCCGGGTTTTAAAATTTTTCCACGTATTGTAGACATTACAGATAATTGTTGTATCACCGCTGATTACAACAACTTTCCTGGTCACGGAGGGAGTATATTTTACAGATTGTCCCGGTACACTCATGCTTAAGACCATGAACAGAAAAGCAAGTATTGTATTTTTCATTGTATTACTCATTTCTTAATGGTTTCTTTTCTTTGGTTGAATGTCAGCATAACCGAATCCTGGTATAATTTTTCTATATGGATACCGTCATAGGTGTGGTTTTCCATAATGAGTATCTCTTCATTTTCAATAATGGCCATCCCGGTTACTTTACCGCTTGAAGTATGCTGAACCGTTCCAAGGTATATGATTTTCGGCCTGCTAACAGGAATTTCTTTTTCCTGTACTTGTGATGGCAGGCTCCTCTTCGCAGTATTTACCGAAGAAGCTGTATTTCTTTTCCTGACAGTGTTTTGTATGAACGGATCGGGATAATCAGCAATTAATGTAACCGTATCTCTGTTTTCCAAAGTATCAAGAATGTCTTGTTCAGGAGTATCTTTATAACTTACTACCGGCTCCGGACTCATGAATCTGAATATTCTTACAAATATCAGAACCCAGATTATGACTACAAACGAAAGAAGTATATATGTTACTTTTTTGTTTTTCATTTATCGGTGATCGTTAGTTCCCGGTATTCGGAAAAGGGACCTGTATTGCAGGAAAGATCCATTGATCTTACACGCCAGAAATATTCTCCGGATTCCAGTTCTGTTGCATAATTTGTATCGGATATTAATTCCCGGAGAATAATAACAGAAAATTGTGGATTGGTTGAAACAATCAGGCTGTCAGAGCCCGGATGAGTGTCTTCTCCCTTATTCCAGTTAAACGTAACCATACCTCCTGATATCGAACTACTGTCTTCGGGCAATAAAAGTACGGGTTGACCAGGTTGTGTAGTATCGATAACTAATTCCTTAACTGAAAAACCGGTATAGGTATCGGTTTCGATATCATATCCCTGCACACCCCAGTAAAATTCACCTTCCAATAAAAAAGCCGAGATCGTATCGGATTCTGTATCCCGGGCATAAATCAAATTACCGCTATTCCATGCTTCTTCCCTTACTTCAAATCGGTATTTGTCGGCATTGTTCGTCCGATCCCACTGAAATAGTACATTTTGGACATTAAGGTAGTTTTTATCAGGCTGTAAAAGTTGTATCTCAGTATCCCGGAATACACTGTTCGTGTCAATAATCAGCTTGTGCACCGAGTAGGCCGTTTCCGAAGAATAGTTAAGCGCTTTCACTCCCCATTCATAGGTTCCGGCGGATAATTGGTAGCTGTAGCTTGTTTTCGTCAGGTTGGTATCAAGAACCAGGATCTCCGTATTCTCAAAGTCAGGTTCTACGATTCTCAGATTATACCACTCGGCCCCCGACAGGGGTTCCCAGATAAAGGTCATATCAATCCGGGTTGTGGTTATTCCATTGGCAGGAGCAATAAGGACTACTTCGGATAGAGAAATATCCTCTTCGAAAAACTCTTTACAGCCCACTAAAGCCAGAATTGCAAGTGGTATGATGATCTTATTTTTCATCTTTTTTGTAGGTTATGTTTTGCATGTATATTTTCAGGTACAGATTAGTTCTTTTGGTATATCTGTCTTTCTCAACATAAAAATCTGATGATATAATACGTCCTGCGTTTCTGGCTCTTTCGAGAAAATTCAGGAATCTTAGAAGACTGATAAAATTTCCCTGTGCTGTCAGAATATTCGTTTTGATATTATATACATCTTCCACATATATATGTTCCTCCGGAAAATTTTGGATAATAATCGGATGGTTCTCGGCATATTCGCTGGCTTTATGAAGGATAAGTATATGACTGTTATCAATTACCTCAGAATTGCTCCCTAACACTCTGGTTAATGAATTATGTTTGTTCCGTAAATCATTTATGATATGAGGAGCTTCAACGGCCAGACGTATCACTTCCTGATTCTGATGCTTCTGCCTTATAACATGAACAGTGCGTCTTATCGCCAGAATATAGGATAGGAACAATAAGATCAGAGCACAAACAATTAACAGAAAAAATTTATTTTTATATGTAAGATTCTCTATCAAAATACACTATTTGAGTTCAATATTTAATCTGAAAAAACTGTCACGTGAATCCGGGTTTTGATGGTACTCGATCATATGCAGTCCGCTAACCCACGATTCCTTTTTTATATCTTCGATCCAATTATTGATGATCAGGCTGTTTTCAGTGATACCTGTTAATTCTATGATCCTGTTTTTAAAGGAGATCTTCTCATTCTCGGAAAGTTTTCCTGATAATGGTTGGATTGTCATTGACTTCAGGGTTATTGAGTAAGGTTTAAGGTATGCCAGACGGTCAGCAAAATAGGAATGGCTGAACATATTCATACTGCCACTTTCATTTATAAGTTTTTCCTTCAATTCAATTTCTCTTTTCAGACTGTCTATTCCTGTAATCAGTTTTGCATTCTGAAATAAAGTGACCGACTGCCGATCTAAAATTTCATTATTGCGGATTAATACCAAATAATTACCTATGAGCAAAATAAACAGAAACAGTAAAACACCTGCACCAAATGATCTTAATCGTACTTTATATTTATGTTCTTCTCTTAAATAATCGAATTCCTCAGAGACCGAAACATGATTGTTTTTATGGAAGAAATAAGAAAAAGCTGCGGCAAATGGATTTAATGCTTCAGAAGGTAGTATTTCATCTTTCAGTCTGACTTCTGTCGCTTTGGGTAATTCATTTTTTACTTTAGTAATATTTTCAAGGCGCCCGTTTTTAAAAGTGATTATTTCTTCCCTTATACTGATGGTATCATCCATTGCCAGGGAAGAAGCCATGTATTGCAGGAAATGATATCCCAGGCTTATATCATAAATCGTAAAGTCCCTTTCAACAAAGCTGTCGATAATGGTTTGAAGTAAAGTTTTCCGGATCACGGATACAAATGATTCATCATCCTCTTCTGAAATCTGAATATAAAAATCAGCAGCTTTTGCATTAGGGAGCAATTCGTGTAATATATCCGTTTTATTGTGATCACAGGGTGACTTAACTTTTTTTGTGAGTATACCCCATCCGTTTACTGATAGAATAACAGGAGTTCCATACCGTATGTAATTTTTAAGATCTTCAATAGATGTTAAACCCGATTTGATATCATTTATCCTGATTTCTTCTTTATTGCGAACCAGACTTACAATATTATATTCGAACTGCCCGGCATTTTTTATAAAAACTTCAATACCAAGCGCATATCCGGCAGGCAGGGGAATTATATTTCTAATCTGTTTTAACAATTCTAATAAATTATTGTAGGTTTTATAAACAGGCTGAGTTTGGAATCTTCATGGGCTTTTGTTCGTGAACTGAACAACCATTTGATTACCGGTATCCTTGCCAGGAATGGCACTCCTGATGATGTGGCGCTTGAGATATTCCGGTCGAGGCCTCCCAGTAGGACCATTTCATTATTCTTGACCCGGATCATTGATTTAAAGGTTCGGGTTACCGAGCCGGGAGGAGCTTCTTCATATTCGCGCGGTGTAAATTCCGATTGTTTTACCTCTATTTCCAGGGTAACCTGGTCGTCTCCCGATACAATGGGCTTAATAACGATATTCAAATCAGCGTTGACAGCCTTCCATGAATATGCTTTTTCCAGCTGGGGAATTTGCGAACCGTAATAACTGTTTTGCTCCTCACGGTAATATTTGGTTTCGCCGCTCACCAGATTTGCTTCATGTCCGTTTAAGGTAGCCAGTTTTGGTGTCGATCTTACCTTAATAAGATTATTATCTTCAAGGGCTTTTATACTCAGGTAGAAGTTAGGGGTCACATTTCCGAGATTAACCCAACCCCACCCGTTTAAACTATTCAGCAGTTCATTGAGTGTCTGTGTTCCCACCTCAATATCCACACCCGGGAGGAAAGTACCCGTACTGTTTGTAGCATTTATATTCTCGCCCAGTCCGGCTTTTATTCCTGTCTGTATGGTGTTCTTCTTCGAATGATCAATTATTATGACTTCAATCAAAATAACAGGTACTATCTGGTCGATCTGCTTAATAAAGGATTCCAAATATTCAATATCGACCATTGATCCTGTCAGCAGAACACTGTTCTGTTCAGCGAACTCAAACAAATCGACTTTTTGGGTAAGCTCTTTTGGAATGATATCCTCAATGTTGGTGACTGTCCGGTATTGTAACTTGATCAGTTTTACACATTGCAGATCTTCCAGTTTTCTGTCGCCGATGAGATACACGTTGTTACTTCTCTTGAAGGTATAATCAGTCCCCTGTAAGAGATAAGTCAAAAACTCGTCAAATGTCACGTCTTTAACGGTAAGACTCGCATTTCCCTGAATTTCCGACAGAAGAAAATAATTCACTCCTGTCTTCCGTGTCATTTCCCGAAGAATATCGAGAATAGGTTTATTTTCTACCGACAGGGTTATGCTGTCAGTTGTTATCGGATTTTCTGCAAGTTCCGGATAATCACTCTTTGTTGTGCTACCTGTTTTAAAACGGTTTTTATCGGTCAGATTGTTTTTACCATCAGCAGATGAAGCAGATTTATCTGCTTTTTCAATGATATATAATCCTTCTTCGGTTTTTGAAAAATTAAGATCATTGGAGTAACAAAAACTGCTTAGTCCCTGCTCGAAAGGGGAATTTTTCAGATATCCGGTAACACGTAAATTGTTTAATCCTGGTGAAAGAATGATATTTTTATCGGAACTGTTGATGATCTCCTTAACCACACTTAAGAGAGTATCATTAGAAGCATCTATGGAAATCAGATCGTATACATCGTCATAACTGACAATTTTTTTCCTGGGCTGATTTTTTTGTATTTCACTCCGGGGTTCTGAATATTTTACAATCGAAAGTATGTTTCCTGTTCGGGTAATATCAAGCCGGTATTCCTTGCAAAGGTATAACAGAACGTCCGCTACTCTTACCTGGCTAAAATTGTTGACAATTTTAGCCTCAATGGAAGGATCAATAGTTAAATTCAGGTTTACATTGTTTGCAATACCCCGCAATAATTCCTGAATTGAAACTCCGTTTACCGAGATATCAACTTTCTCCGTTAACGCCGGCATTTCCATACTATAGGAATCCAGTTTCTTTTCCAGTTCCATTATTCTATCCTGTGCATGGGCAATGAATCCGGAAAGAAAAATGAGTATGATAAAAAGCGATTTTTTACTAGTTATGTTGAGATAATGTGCCATCAGGTTATTGTTAATATTGGATAAATTTCATCTATTGAGGTCAGCCCCTGGGAAAAAAGTTGATAGGCGGTCTCGGCAAGTAGTTTTATACCTTTTTTATTAAGCGTTTCTGAAATATCGTTTTGGTTATTTCTGATCATATGCAATAACTCAGGGTCAGTAGGTATAATCTCATAAACAGCTTTTCTGCCTTTATATCCTGTGAAATAACACGACTCGCATCCTATAGGAATATAATGGGTTTCCGGCTGTGCCGCAGGATTGAAACCGGAAGGTAACCTGGAACTTTCAAAATCAGCTTTTTGTTTGCATTCCGGGCACAATATACGAACCAGTCGCTGTGCCACACTCAGGTTTAACGTACTCTCCACCAGGAATGGAGGAATTCCCATATCAATTAACCTTGAGATGATTCCCCAGGCTGAGTTGGTATGAACTGTGGATAGTACCAGATGCCCTGTAAGAGCAGCTCTTACAGCCATTTGAGCAGTTTCCGGGTCCCTGATTTCACCCAGCATGATAATATCCGGGTCCTGCCGCAGAAAAGTGCGCAAGGCACTGGCAAACGTTAGTCCGATGGCTTCCTTTAACTGTACCTGGTTTATGCCTTCGAGGGTATACTCTATCGGATCCTCGATAGTGAGTATGTTCGATTGCTCACTGTTGAGTATCTTGAGTGTTGCATATAGAGTCGTCGTCTTTCCCGATCCTGTTGGTCCGCTTATGAGGATAATACCGTGTGGTTTTTTAATACTTTCCAGATACTGATTCAGCTGCTGTTCCGAAAATCCCAGCTGGCAGATATCAATATCGGTAATGCTCCTGCTCAGCAATCGCAGAACAATTTTTTCACCATATAAAGTGGGCAATACGGAAACACGGATATCGAAATGGTCACTATTTTCATTAAAAAATATCCTTCCGTCCTGAGGTAGTCTTTTTTCCGCTATATCGATGTTGGCCTGGATTTTTATTTTATTAATGATGGCTGGATATTCTTCCTTTTTCAGAATATACTTCTCCATTAACTTTCCGTCTACCCTGAGTCTGATTCTGCAGCGTTCTTCATAGGCCTCAATATGGATGTCGCTGGCATTTATGGCATGTGCTTCGTTGATCAGGTTTAATAAGAAGTCTTCCGATTTAAAGTCCATACCGGCAATTTCCGATCCGTTCTTCGGTTTGTTTTTTAAGCGGTAATATTTTGCAATAGAATGCCGGACCACTTCGGCAGGTAACGATTCCAGTTCAATCTGCTTTGGATAGATGAGTTCAAGCTCATGTTTTACTTCATGGGCATCTTTGTCATCCGCAATATATAAATATAGATGTGTGTGTGTCAACCTTTTCGGTACTATAGAATAATACCAGGCCTGATCGCTTGTTATACATTGCTGTAGTTCGGTATTGAGATTAATAGAGTCCATAGTTCAGTATGTGCCCGAT
>CAYUAV010000059.1:0-11909 GCA_964442665.1 uncultured Bacteroidales bacterium | reverse complement strand
AGTCTTTTTACTTCTTTATCTAAATCTGTGTTATTCAATATCCTTACTATTTAAATCAATCTGTTCCTTAATCCATTGAATATAACGCATTTTTTTGAAATCAAACCATTGTTGTCGATACTCACCGGAATTATCAATCTGCAACTTAAAGTTCTTAAATGGCTTGCCTCTGTTTAAGGCATTAATCAATATATTATGTAATCTTTTATCCTCAACGCTCTCTGCAAAATCAGCCATTATTTTAAAAGACTCATAAGATTCAAATCCGATAAATTCAATGTAATCACCCCAATTTTCATCAATCTCTTTTGATTCCTCTTCCCATGGTTCTTCGTCAGCAACAATCCAGTTATCAAAATTGAGTATTGTCTTAATCTCACCCGATTGAAGGTTATAAAAACATCTCATCCCGCTATCTAGGTTGTCAGCAATTTCTTCTATTTGTTTTTCGCTAAGTTTCATGTCTTGCAGGATGTCCATTTAGCTTGCCGGTAACTAGCATATAAGTTGACCTTTTTTCCGCTTATGATTCCAAAATAGCGGATAAAGCGGAAAACACTGCAATTTATCATTTTTCACTGTGAAAGTCAACAGGCAGCCGAATGCAGAAGGTTAAAAACTCAAAAGCAGTTACGTCGGGCCGGATCGCCACTCCCGGCACTAGTGCCGGGATCGCGATTGACGCCCCGAATGATCTTTCGGTTCCGGTCCTCAAAACCTCAACTTCCAGACTACTTAACTTCCTCCCCCTTAATTCATCAATCCCCTGTTTCTACACTTAAAAAAATCCGCTCCCATGCCCTGGGCACAGGAGCGGGCGTTGAACAGATATAGTTAACATGCAGCTCCCTCCAAACCCTTTCCTTAGCTTGCCCGAAATATGTTTACATGCAGGAGTGCAGCACAGACGGGCAGCAACAAGCACCCGGCACCTCGCGCCTCAACACAAATAACACGTCACACATCACTGATCACAGATCATGCATCACTCCATTCCTCTTCCCTCTCCCTCCTCAGCCTCAGCCTTCTTCCTCATGATCCTGACTTTCTTCAGCTGGTCGCGCAGGGTATAGTCCCTGAGCATGGCCTTGTTCTTCTTTTCCTTGGCTATAATTTTCCCCGCATCGCACACTTCCCTGATCAGGTCCCATATGGTGTTCAGCTCGCCGGCATTCTCACGCACCAGCTTTTCACGCTCGGCCAGCTTCCGGCCCTGGTCCAGACTGTCCTTCTCGAACGCATCGGTAAACGTCCCGATCTCTTCGCGGATAGCCGGGGTAAGGCCCTGCTCTTCCAGTACGGCGCTGTTGTTATCGATATGTTTTCCCATCTCACGAAATCCCTTGACAATGGCCTCATCGTCCTTCTTCCCGATACTCCGGCGCAATGCGCTGAACCCAAAATCGGACGGTTTTACCGTCAGCGACTTTCCTGCCTTTTTGGCATAGAATTCCACCTTGTTCACCATGGTCCGTGCGGTGTTGTAATGCTCACCAATGCGTACGGTGATCTTTTTCATTTCGCCGGTAAGCACGGTCGGTGTAACCAGCTCTTTCACCACTCCTGCCTGCTGGTCGTACCTGCCGAGATAATTATCGTCGAAAGTGGGCGATAAGTTCACGAATAACTCCTTGTCGCGTAAAAAATTGTCACGCACTGATACAGCTAAAAACGGGACCTCTTCGATCCTGCAGCCAATAATTAAATTTTCCATAAAATAACATTTTAAAGGTTAACAATTTGATATAGATAAACCGGCTTACCGGCCGGTTTGTAAATGGTTCGGCATTCGTAACCGACAGAAGCACCTTCATCCCGTCCGGATGCATTGTTCCTGCGTCGGATTGCATTTTTTCTCCGTCCGGACGCATTGTAACTGCGTCGGAACGCATTTTTAATACGTCCGGAAGCATTGTAACTGCGTCGGAACTCATTTTTTCTCCGTCCGGAAGCATTGTAACTGCGTCGGATTGCATTTTTTCTCAGTCCGGACGGATTGTAACTGCGTCGGATAACACCTTGTCTTCGTCAGGATGCATTGTACCTGCGTCGGTACACACTTTTTCTTCGTCCGGATGCATTGTAACTGCGTCGGATTGCACTTTTTTTTCGTCCGGATGCATTGTAACTGCGTCGGATTGCATTTTTTCTCCGTGACAGTGTATAGCAGGTGACTGTTCCTTTAGTGTATTCCTCAGTAACTGCATGATAAACGTTCTATTTCATAAACTTTGCATATACTCTGTGTAATCCTTTCTGCAAAAACAGCTGCTACCGGCACCGTTTGCTTAAAAGCCTGTACGAAACAGACAAACGATGGTGTTACGAAATCAATAAGACTTTACCGTAATGCTGTAAGCGGGTAAACTGCTTCTTTCCGTAAACTGTTATGGTTTCTCTTTCGTTATGCCGTATACCTGTTTTTGTGTTACCTGACGTTTAGTTCCACCGTACGCGAAAATGTCACCGGTTTTTTCTGTTAAGATATTAACAACTTATCCACAGGTAACGTCAGACCTCTCTTTTTTGGCTGCAAATTGTTATTCCAATCCCTGCACCAGGATGGTATCGCAATCGGAAGCCGCGAGACGGAATTTCAGTATTTCCTGGTATTCTTCGGAATAATACCAACTCTCGAAATCCTTTTTACTGCCGAAACGGATCAGTACCGCACGGGTATGATCCCAGCTGCCTTCCAGTAGCTGAGGGGCATTATCCACAGCCAGGTATTCTCCGTTGAACCGTGAAAAAACATGACCGGCTTGATCGAGGTATTTCTGGTATTCTTCTTCGTCGTTGATCCTGATTTGGGCTAAAAAATAGTATTTCATAATGCTCATTGCTATTTATGGATTGTTCGTCAAAATTACATATTGAAAACGATTTCCCGGACATATGGAAAAGTATGATCCGGCAATCCTGAGGTTTTGTGAACTGCCGGGATTCCCGCCCGGAATTTGTCCCCTGTTACCCCATGAAACAAAATGTAAAATTTATTGTTGTACCTGTACGAGATTGAAATAATATTTTTATCTTTACACTACCAATTTACTAGGATATGTAGGATTAAATACGGAATGATATGATGAGAAAGAGATTTACGTTAGCGCTGGCCCTTTTTTTACCGGGTATTCCGGGTGCTATACAAGCACAGGAAGTTGCGAAATTACTCCCCGACAAAAGTTCGATTACGATATCGGGGACCTCAACTGTTCACGACTGGGAAGAACAGGTCGGGAAATTTAATGTGAACCTGACACTGGATTTTCAGGATAATAAAGTTACCAATATCCGCAATGTCGATATGATAGTTCATTCGGCATCGATAGAAAGTGATTATTCCCTGATGACCAGTAAAACGCTTGATGCACTACGGGCCGAAAAACATCCCGAAATTGTTTTTGATATGATCTCTATCGAAAAACTTACCGCGCTGGATCATAAGTTCTCCGGTGTACTCACGGGTAACCTGAGTATGGCCGGTGTCACAAGACGCGTCAGGGTAGAATTTACCGGGAGCAACGGGGGTAATATTATCACCATAAAAGGTTCGAAGGAGATCAATATGGCTGATTTTAATATCCGGCCACCCACAGCTATGCTGGGAGCATTAAAAACCGGGGAAAACGTTGTGGTCTCGTTTGTTCTTCACTTTCAGGTTAATTCATAAAAGAACAAATTAACCTGATGAATGTTGCAATAAACAAACACATGGATTGTCAGACTGAGCGCCTGTCTGTTAGTCAGACATGTACGGAAAATCATATTGAACAAGAAGAAGTCATATTGAGCGAAGAGAAGTCATATTGAGCGAAGAGAAGTCATATTGAGCGAAGTCGAAATATGGTCTGAAATTCAATTATATATATTTAGTCGCAACGCAAGTTATACAAGTTATAAATAAATAAGAAACCGATAATTATCTATTAATATTAAAAAGTAATGATTATGAAGAAGTTTATACTATTATTTGCCGGGATGACCTGTTATACAATGGTTGCGTTCAGCCAATTCGAAGAGCCGCAGCTTACCGGCGATGATTTTGAGAAGGTAAAGGTTCATGTGGGAGCCGATTTTGCCCTGCAGTTCCAGGCCCTTAACCATCATGCCGACACAACATTGATCCCGTTGGGAAAGGGATTCAATCTTCCGACGGCAAACCTGAATGTCGATGCCAACCTGGCGCCCGGCATAAAGCTCAATATGGTTACCTACCTGTCATCAAGACATCATCCGGAAGCCTGGGTGAAAGGCGGTTATATACTGATCGATAAGCTGCCGTTCATTAATTCTGAAGGCGTCGATAAGGTCATGGATTACCTGACGTTAAAAGTCGGCGATATGGAAATTAATTACGGCGATGCACATTTCCGGCGTTCGGATAATGGTAATGCCATCAATAACTATTTTGTGGGCAACTATATTATGGATGCCTTTACCACGGCCATTGCCGCCGAACTTATGTTCCGGAGCAACGGGTTGCTGGCCATAGGGGCAGTTACAAACGGCAGTTTGCGCCCCGATCTCGTACTGTATAGTGCCGGTTCCGGAACCTATACCCCTTACAACACCTTCGGCGAACTGGCCTATTACGGTAAACTGGGTTACGACAAACAGCTAACCGATGATTTCAGGTTCAGGCTGACCCTCTCGGGCTATTACTGTGCCAAGCACCACTTCGGATCATTATATTATGGCGACCGTACCGGTTCGCGGTATTACCTGGTCATGAAACCGGAAACTAACAATGCCAGCGATGTCGATATTTCCTCCGGACATACCACTGGCCGGTGGGGACCGGGATTTACCAATAAGGATAATTCGGTCATGGTGAACCTTTTCAGCAAATTCAAGGGATTTGAGATCTTCGGTACTTACGAGTATATGAAAGGCACAACCCTTTCCACTGCCGATGTAAAATTTAACCAGTATGCCATTGAAGGTATTTATCGTTTCGGAAAGCGTGAACAGTTCTATGGCGGATTACGATACAACCATGTACAGAATGATGCCGACCAGGCAGTCGACCGTCTGCAGATCGGTGCCGGCTGGTATATCCTGGAATCGATGCTGCTGAAACTCGAATATGTCGATCAGAATTATTCGGAATTCATTGCCAATTATGGTTCCGATGCAGGCTTCGACGGCGTTATGCTCGAAGCTGTGGTAGCTTTTTAAGCCGGAATAGTAAGTGATCCGGTATAATTTTTAAAGAGAAAAAAACCATAATATAATATGTTTTATTAATGAAAATGCCCGGCGTTGCCTTGTGATTGCTTAATACAGGTAAACAGTTTTGCAATGCCGGGTATTATTCTGAAAAGCAGGAAACATAGTCTTATGTTGAAGAAAAAAAAGAATCAAATTTCAGACATATTAAAGAAATATACCGTTGCGTTTCTGTTGATTACAGGTTTATTTATTCCCTCTGCTATTATGTCGCAGCAACCTGTACCAATAGCTACGAGTATGGAAGCCTGCAACAGTTATATCCTGATCAGTGGCGAATCGAACATCAACCGGTTCAATTTTATATACGATCTGCGGGAACTTGAACCTTTTGAGGCATACAGCCGGTTAAAAGACAGTAGTCAGTTTGAACTCAACATCCCCATAAAGGATTTCAGAGCCAGCAATCCTTCGATGTATAACGATTTTCTTCAGTTGATGAAAGCCAGTCAATATCCGCGAATAACAATAGGTATACCAAAAGATCAGCTGTTCCCGACGGTAAAATCATACTATTCACCGGATCCTGAAATGAGGATCACTATCGCCGGTATAACACATACTTACAGGATCGATTGTTCGCTGGAAAATTGTACCGAAAACAGGATCCTGGTCGGATCGCAAAAGATCCGGCTCTCCGATTTTGATCTGAAACCGCCTGAAAAACTATACGGACTGGTGAAAGTGAACAATGAGATCACAGTGAATTTTAGTTTTATTATTACATTTACGAATAGTAACCTTCTAGCCAGAGCACAGTGAAGATCAGTACACGAACACGATATGGCATCAGAACTATGCTCGAGATAGCGATGAACGATTCCGACTCGGGTATTTTCCAGAAAGATATTTCGGAAAAGCAGTCGATATCGAACAAGTATCTCGATCATATTATCCATGCGTTGAAAACCTCGCATCTTATCAGCAATGTAAAAGGCAAGAAGAGCGGTTATATGCTTACCCGCAAACCTGCTGAAATTACCCTGTTCGATATTCACAATGCTTTCGAACCGGGAATATGTCTTATAGAGTGCCTTTCAGGCAATTACGACTGCGACCGCCGGAAAGAATGCCTCACATTGGGTTTCTGGGGCCAGCTGAACAATCTCATTATTAATTTCTTCAAATCCGTTACACTCGACGACCTGATCCACAAAAGAATAACCGTTGAGGATAGTTAGTCAGTGATAAAAGGAATTATTTATCAGTAAAATTTCTATGAATATCTTTTTCCTTCGGAATTTTTGCCTTGTACCAGAACTCAGAAAGCTCTAAACCTTTCTCAGATTTTTTCTTCTAATAACAAGAGAATAGATACCTGCCGAACCGTAGGGTGTAATAGCAGTTATTCCCAATATGATCAATCCCCTGTACGAATAATCGTGGTGAATGATAATATGCATCACCACGCTGATTACCAGAACGAAAAGCACTGTACAAAGTACAAGCGTATTAGCATATGGCATAATCTGTTCAGGCCGGTGAATGAGGAATTGAAAGAAGAACAGGATTATCATAACCAGGAAAAGCGCAATGATGCGCTGGTACGTTTCAGGAAAAAATTGCTGATCGATAAGTATCCAGCCAAATCCGGCTGCAATGAGTAATATCAGGCTTATCACATCCCGGGGTCGTAAAGCTGAAAAGTATTTCATGGTTGAAGATTTGTATGATTCCGGATGGGATAAATGTAATTGATTTTTTATTTATTATTTGCACAATTAAACAGAATTAAAAGGAAAATATCAGGGTTTCATTCTCCGACAATGATGTAATCATTTTCTGTAATCCCTTTATCTGTTATTTCTATCACACCGTTGCTTGTATGAATTTTCAGTTTCAGCCAACCGGGTATATAATTATTGTCCTTTTTAATCCTGAATCCCAGGTAGTAAAACTCCCGGTCCGGTTCGCCTGCTATACTCCATTCCTTTTCCCAGTCCGATCCCGAACCTGCTGTGGTTGCAATGGCAACGAGTACAACCGGGGATTCAGCCCAAAAATGGATTGTGGTATCATGAGAATAATCAGAATAAACTGTATCGCCGGGCTGAAGAAAAAGCCATCCTCCTCCAATCTCACACCAAACGGAATTATCGAGCAACGGTTCTATATCCCCTGTGATCATATCCCCTCCTGCCGGGTTTCCTTCACTGTCGTATCCGTCCCATATTCCTAAATAGTATGCGATGCTGAAATCATTTATCAGATCCTCATTGAAATCGCAGATGGCTGGTTGAGGTATCTCAGGTTGCGCGCCGTTTAAGGCTTCCTTATCCTCATTACAGCTATAAAAAAATGCAATAATGGAAGCGATCAGTAACAGGTTGCGTAGTATTTTCATTCTATTGGTTTTTCCCACTGACGGGAAAAATCAGCGGAAGGTTGCGTGTACTTCGAAAGATAGATTTCTGTATAATGAAATCAATTCTTCAGAAAATTAAATAAACATATAATCAACTGCGTGCTGATTTCAGACTATTCCACCCTAACGCTGTGATTTCCGTCAGGCTGCCATTGGGAAGGACCAGATAGCACCCATCGTTTTTTGAAGTAATATGGCCGATAATATGAACATCAGGTATGCCTGCGATCTTGTCATAAACATCTAAAGGAACCGTAAAAAGTAATTCATAATCTTCCCCTCCGTTAATTGAAATGGAAACAGGTTCCATATTCAGTTCTTCGGCTGCTTTCCGGGTTTCTTCTGCCACCGGGATCTTATCGATGAAGATTTTACATCCTTTATTCGAAGTGTCGCAAATATGAAGTATTTCCGATGAAAGGCCATCCGAAATGTCAATCATGGAGGTAGGCAGAACATTTAATTCTGCCAGCTTATTAATAATGTCTTTCCTTGCATCCGGCTTTAGCTGTCTTCTGAGTACGTAATCATACCCTGTCAGATCAGGCTGTGCAGCACTATTCCTGTCAAATATCCTTTTTTCCCTTTCGAGCAGCTGCAGGCCCATATACGCAGCTCCCAGATCGCCTGAAACACATATAAGATCGTTCTCTTTTGCCCCGCTGCGGTACACGATTCGTTCCTCCGGTGCCGAACCGATAGCGGTTATGCTCAGGGTCAGCCCGGTAAGCGAACTGCTGGTATCGCCTCCCACAAGGTCAACTCCATAAAATTCGCATGCAGTATGCATCCCTTCATACAGTTCTTCAATCATTTCGGTAGTAAATTTCGACGAAACAGCTACCGAGACCAATATCTGTGTGGGTATGGCATTCATGGCGTAAATATCCGACAGGTTTACAATCACAGCCTTATAACCCAGGTGCTTTAACGGTGTATAAATAAGATTGAAATGTATCCCCTCCGTAAGCAAATCGGTTGTAATTACCGTATACAAATCACCCATAGATAAAATAGCCGCATCATCGCCAACGCCTGCTACAGAGGATTTGTTCTTAAGAACGATTTTTTCGGTCAGTAAACGGATCAAACCGAATTCCCCGATCTTTTCAAGATTATTTTCTTTTTTTGCTGTCATTAGCTTGTAAATACAAGGTGTTTCAATTGAACCATAAAGATAGTTATTCGTTTACTTTTTGTAACTTTGTGCTATTTATAAATAGTCTAAATAAGGTTAATAGCGGTTTTTGATATTACAATTTTAGAGGATATGAGTGCGGAACAAGATCAGATACTGGAACAAGTAACCACAAACGAATATAAATACGGATTTTACACGGATATTGAAATGGATACCCTTCCCAAGGGTTTAAATGAAGATATCATCCGTATGCTCTCTGCAAAGAAAAAAGAACCCGAATTCATGCTGGAATTCAGGCTTAAGGCATTCCGGCACTGGCAGACAATGAAAATGCCCGGATGGGCCCATTTGAAATTGCCCGAGATTAATTACCAGGATATTATTTATTATGCTGCTCCGAAACGTAAGGCAACATTAAAAAGCCTGGATGAAGTGGACCCGGAATTACTGGCAACTTTCGAAAAACTGGGTATACCTCTTGAGGAACAGAAACACCTGACGGGAGTTGCCGTAGATGCCGTAATGGATAGCGTTTCGGTTAAAACAACTTTTCGTGAAACACTGGCCGAGCTGGGCATTATATTCTGTTCTTTCAGCGAAGCAGTGCTGGAACATCCCGATCTGGTAAAAAAATACATGGGTTCGGTAGTCCCCTACACCGATAACTATTTTGCATCCTTGAATTCGGCGGTATTCAGCGACGGATCGTTTTGTTATATCCCGAAAGGCGTACGGTGCCCTATGGAATTATCGACTTATTTCAGGATAAATGCTTTTAATACCGGTCAGTTCGAGCGTACGCTTATTATTGCTGAAGATGACAGCTACGTAAGTTATCTGGAGGGTTGTACCGCTCCGCAACGCGATGAGCATCAATTACACGCCGCTATTGTGGAAATAGTAGCTATGGAAAATGCCGAAGTAAAGTACAGTACGGTTCAGAACTGGTACCCCGGTGATAAGAACGGAAAGGGTGGTATCTACAACTTTGTTACAAAGCGGGGAATCTGTAAAGGCGACAATTCAAAAATATCATGGACTCAGGTCGAAACGGGATCGGCAATAACCTGGAAATACCCCAGTTGTATTCTGAAAGGTGATAATTCGGTAGGAGAATTTTATTCCGTAGCATTAACCAATAACTACCAGCAGGCCGATACGGGTACCAAGATGATTCATATCGGGAAGAATACCAAAAGTACCATTATTTCCAAGGGAATTTCAGCCGGTAAGGGACAGAATAGCTACAGGAGCCTGGTAAAAGTTCTGAAAAATGCCGACAATGCCAGGAATTTCACGCAATGCGATTCACTGCTTTTAAGCAACGAATGCGGAGCCCACACGTTTCCTTACCTTGAAGTGGATAATGAGGGAGCTATAATTGAACACGAAGCAACGACTTCAAAAATTGGTGAAGATCAGATATTTTATTGCAACCAGCGTGGCATCAATACCGAAACAGCCATCAGTCTTATCATTAATGGCTATGCCAAAGAAGTATTGAATAAACTTCCGATGGAGTTTGCCGTAGAGGCACAGAAACTCTTACAGATCAGCCTGGAAGGCAGCGTTGGATAATCTTATTATAAATAAGGAATCATGCTCGAAATAAAGAATTTACATGTTGAAATTGAAGGAAAAGAAATACTGAAAGGAATAAATCTTGCAGTAAAACAGGGAGAAATTCACGCCATTATGGGCCCCAATGGTTCGGGAAAGAGTACCCTGGCTGCGGTACTTGCAGGCCGGGAAGAATTTGAAGTAACCCAGGGAAGTGTTACTTATATGGGTGAAAATTTGCTTGAACTGTCACCCGAGGACCGTGCACGTAAAGGCATCTTCCTCGGATTTCAATATCCTGTGGAAATACCGGGTGTGTCGATGGTAAATTTTATGAAGACAGCCCTGAATGAAAAACGAAAATATAATGGTTTGGAACCCGTATCGGCTTCGGATTTCCTGAAACTTATGCGTGAAAAGAAAGAAATCGTCGAAATCGCATCCAGTCTTACAAACCGTTCGGTAAACGAAGGTTTTTCGGGAGGTGAAAAGAAAAAGAATGAAATCTTTCAGATGGCGATGCTGGAACCCCGGCTTTCCATTCTCGACGAAACCGACTCGGGATTGGATATCGATGCATTACGAATTGTGGCAAATGGGGTAAACAAGCTCCGGAGTAAGGATAATACAACCATTATAATTACACACTATCAACGTATCCTTGAATATATAGTCCCTGATTATGTACATGTTATGTATAAAGGGAAAATTGTTCGCTCCAGCGGAAAAGAGCTGGCGTTCGAACTGGAAGAAAAAGGATACGACTGGTTAAAAGAAGAGGCTGAAACCAGCTGATAACGCAGAAATAATATGACAGCATCAGAATTACAGGAAGAACTGACCAGATTATATACTTCCAATGCCGACCGCATAGCGGAAGGGACAGGTGAAACTGTTAATGAATCGCGTCTCCGGGCATTCGAAGACTTTAAACGGTTGGGCATACCTACTAAAAAAAATGAGAATTACAGGTATACCGATCTTATGAATTATTTGCAGGGTGACTACTCATATGAGATTGCCCCGGCAAAATATTCGGTAAAACTGGAAGACTTGTTCCGTTGCGATATTCCCGATCTCAATACGCACCTGATACTTGTATTAAACGGGTTTTATTATAGTCACAGTGCGATCGAACCATTACCAAAAGGAGTTATTATAAGCAGTTTTGCAGAAGCTTCGCTTAAATATCCCGAACTTGTGAACAAGCATTACGGGCAGTATGCCGATACATCACTCGATAGTCTGGCAGCCTTGAATACACTGTTTGCCCAGGACGGAATTTTTCTTTATATCCCAAAACATGCTCAAATCGATAAGCCGCTTCAGATTGTAAATATTGGTTTTTCACTTAAGAATCTTCGGGTAACACGCCGGAATATGGTAGTTATCGAAGAGGGTTCCAAAGCTTCGATACTGGTTTGCGATCATACCCTGTGCAAACAGAGCTTTATTACCAATACCCTTACGGAAATGTATATCGGAAAGGGGGCTAAGCTGGAATATGTGCGCATGCAAAATGAAAACAGCAATTCATCGCAGATATCCAACACGTTTGTCCACCAGGAAGCCGATAGTACTTTTACTTCAAATACCATTTCACTCCATGGGGGA
>CAYUAV010000058.1:0-11957 GCA_964442665.1 uncultured Bacteroidales bacterium | reverse complement strand
AGAAAAGATGAAATTCGAATTCTGAGCAAAGGATATGGTTTGCCAACCTGGAATAAGGACGCTTATGCCTGTCTTGCCAGCAGGATTCCCTATCATAGTATAATTTCTCCTGAACGATTGACTCAGGTAAATGAGGTAGAAGAAATACTTCTTTCAAGGAGTTACCGAAATGTACGGGCACGTTATTACGGTAATGCAGTTCGAATTGAAGTTCGCCCTGACCAGGTCATAAAACTTCAGCAAGAGATTAGGAAACCCGATTTACTTGACGCTATTCGTAAAACTGGTTTTACTATTATTCAAATCGATCAGGAAGGATATCGGCAGGGAAATCTGAATACTAAAAATATAGGTGATTAAAATCAATTATAAAATGTTGTAAAATCAATTATTTTTACGGTTGGAGATCAGAAAAGTGCACAATTATTCAACTAATTTATTAAGAATGATAAAAAACGGATTGAAGTCAGGGAAAATTGTAATATTGATTTTCCTGGTTTTGGTACTATGTTTTTTTAACTGCTCATCAGGAAGTATTTCAAATGACCAATCCCCGTATCGGGTTGTCGATAAGTTTGGTCAGCTAAGTATTGAGGGTATTCATGTGGTAAATCAGCAGGGTGAGGTGGTAGCACTTGAGGGTATGAGTATGTTCTGGAGTCAGTGGATCGATAAATATTATAACTACGATTGTATTAAATGGCTGCGCGATGACTGGCATTGTGATGTTATCAGATTACCACTGGGAGTAAAATCCAAAGGTTACCTTCAACACCCAAAAAAAGAAATGAAAAAAATAGTTAGGGCAATTGATGCCTGTATCGATTTAGGTTTATATGTAATCGTTGACTGGCACTCACATAATGCAGAGGATGAAGTTGAAAAAGCTGTTCAATTTTTCTCAGAGATAGCACAGCGTTTTGGTGATGAACCAAATGTCCTTTACGAAATTTACAATGAACCGTTACGGGTATCATGGAATGACGTGGTAAGACCATACCATGAGGAAGTGATTGCCGCAATCAGAAAGTATGATCCTGATAATATTATTCTTCTTGGAAGTCCTTATTGGTCACAAAATGTTGATGAGGCAGCCATGAATCCTGTCGAAGATAAAAATTCAGCCTATACGGTTCATTTTTATGCTGCTACCCATAAACAATGGTTACGCGATAAGGCTACGGTTGCCATTTATAAAGGACTTGCACTCTGGGTTACTGAATTCGGGACTTGTGAATCAAATGGGAATGGCCCAATCGATTATGAGGAATTAAAGCTTTGGTTTGAATTTATGGATGAAAATAAGATAAGCTGGTGTAACTGGTCAATATCGGATAAAAAAGAGACATCGGCAGCTCTATTGCCCGGTGCAGATGCAAAAGGTGGCTGGAGCGAAGCAATGCTTTCCGAATCGGGTAAACTTATTCGCGAAAAAATCCGGCAGATGAATCCCTAGCATTTCTTTTAGTTCTTTAGGAATTTGACTCGAAATCATTACTTTTCAAGGAGTAATTCTATACTGAGTTTGTTATCTCCGGTCTCTATTATGCATATATATACAGCTTCAATTGCTCGCAGTATTCCACACTTTCTTTCTCTCTGAAGCTGATAATTTCTGCAGTTTTTAATTCATATGAAAAACATATCATGTATATTCCAGTCAGAGAAAATAATACAGGTTATGTCCGTTTATTTATAACGGCTTTCGGTTTCAATGTGTCTTTGCACGGAAGTGTTTTTCTCTGATATCGATGGAAAGTAAATATTACGACAAGTGTCAAATAGGACAACTTTGATACAATTGAAATACTTCGGGCAATTTAATTTGGTTCATACCATATTAAGTTTGTTAACACCAAATATTGAAGAGCTGAATGATTATCTTTGAGAATTCAACATCATTGCACCATGAACGAATTTGAAGCGAACAATGAAGAAATGATTACTCTTATAAGAGAGTGGGAGCCAAGACTATTAAAATTACAGGATGCTATCATTACCGGACACCGGAATAATCAGAACCGGAATATCAGGCAAATTGTCGGGCATATGATTGATTCTGCGTCAAATAATATCCACCGTATTGTTCATTTGCAGTACCGGAAAAGTCCGTTAAAATTTCCGAACTATGCTACCTATGGTAATAACGACAAGTGGATTGCTATTCAGAATTATGAAAAAGAAGACTGGAATACAATGATTCAACTCTGGAAATATTCGAATCTGCATATTATCCATGTTATCAGGAACGTTGATGCAACCAAACTGGATAATACATGGGAAGCCGATACCGATAAATATATCAGCTTACGCGATGGAATTGTTGACTATTTACCTCATTTTAAATTGCATCTCAGCGAAATAGAAGAGTTAATGGGCCAATAAAATAACCTGAAAATGAAATTCTGCTTTACAATTTGTATTTATTTGTTTTTTTGTGTTCATTCTGTTCCCGGACAAAAAATTGATTGTTATAGCAAACAACATTTCTGGCCTGCTGATAAATCACCTGAACGGGTAGGCAGCATTGTGACAAACGATTTGCTAAACAGGGGCGACTTTATGATGTATATTTCTGATCATTGCATAGCTGTTCATTATGCTGAAGCCTGTGCCGGATTCGGGGCTGCCCGGTTAGCAGGTTTTCTTCACGACTCTGTGACAATATCAAGGTTATCGGAGCGGTATAAAAGGGTAATTGACGATAGTATTGTGAATACGGCAAATCATGTCGATGCCAATGTATATGGAATTCTGCCTATGGAACTTTATATGCAGACGGGCTCAAAGCTGTTTTATCACCAGGGAATAGAACTTGCCAATATACAATGGGCCGATACTTTACCAAACGGACTGACCAATCAGACCCGCTACTGGATTGATGATATCTGGATGATAGGCAGTTTGCAGGTGCAAGCATACAGGGCTACCGGTAAAATGATTTATCTTAACAGAGCCGCCCTGGAAATCGATGCTTACCTTAAGCGGTTGCAGCAACCCAATGGCCTGTTTTATCATGGTGAGAACGCTCCGTTTTTCTGGGGCAGGGGTAATGGCTGGGTAGCTGCTGGCCTGGCCGAATTGTTATCTGAACTTCCGGCAAGTAACCCGCATTATAGTTCGATAATGGAAGGCTACCAGAGAATGATGGATGCACTGATGCTCTATCAGGCCAATGACGGCATGTGGCGACAACTAATCGATGTCAATACTGCCTGGAAAGAAACCTCGTCTACAGCTATGTTTGGTTATGCGCTGGCTATGGGTGTTAATAAGGGAATTCTTACAGATAAAAAATATAAAGAGGCATACCAGAAGGCATGGCTTTCACTGGTTGATTATATTAATGAGGAGGGAAAGATTTCGGATGTTTGTGTGGGCACCGGTCAGAGCACTGATATTCAATACTATTTAGACCGTCCAAGAACAACGGGCGATCTACACGGACAGGCTCCGATGCTATGGTTTGCATATGCGATATTATCAGAATAGTTATTTTCATTTTCAATGCAACATCGATTTATAATTTCCTGAGGTAATTTATTACCTTACGGCTTTTGGCCCGCAAACCTGAGGATTCATCTTCAAGTAATTCGTCAAGAATGCTTTTCAATTCATTTCTAATTTCAGGATATAGTTTTGCAACGATCAGGAGAATTTCAATCGAATAATATCGGATAGCAATGGCTTCTTTCGGATCAGAAAGCCATGTAAAAGCAAGGTCGGCCAGGATTCCAAGTTGCTCCTCGCTGAGGGGATAGGAGTGTTCAGTAAGAGTTTTCAAAAAACTTCTTCGAACACCCCCTGTCTTCAGATGTTGAAATGCAGTTATAAGTATCGGAATGTATGGAATCAGAAGATCGGGATACCATTCTGCTGTAAGAGCAACAACACGCGCTGCCCGCATCGAAAGTGGATATTCGTCACGGAATGCGAGATTCATCATTTCTTTAAATCGTCCCGTGTCGTTTCCTATATCCTTAACGAGGATGTCCGCCAGAAGTCTCGAACTGTCGACAAGTTTTGACTCGTAATTACGCATGCAGTTATAAATTTCAATAATTTAGCAATATATAAAATTCAGGATAATGATGAAAGTATGGAAACCAACTCCCGAAGAAATAAAAAATACTTCCGATTGGGGAACCTGGAGTAAGGAAGCATCAGAATTTCCATGGTATTATGATGAGACGGAAACCTGCTATATACTTGCCGGAGAGGCGTCAGCAGTTGATGATAAAGGTAACTCCATTGATTTTAAGGCGGGTGATATGGTAAAATTTGAACAGGGCCTTTCATGCAAATGGAAGATAAGAAAGGATATTAAAAAACGATATTTATTTGGTTAAGCGCAAAATGCCGGTGCACATATGTCGTGTTTCATGTAGGCGGGAAATAGTCGTTGTTTGGATAACCGGTGAAGAGTAATAAGCAGATAAAAGTTTTCAGGAATAATATATCAGAGGAAATACGGAATGAAAGTTTTATATTATGGCGGAGTAATCATTTTTCTCTGTTTCATGTTTGAGAGTTGTAGAAGAAAGGAGACATCCGGGTTTCAGGCGAAAGAAATTGATACGTTACAGGCTGTTCAGATATCCGAAAGCACCAAAAGTATTACATTTCCGACAAAAAAAATAAAAGAAGAAATATACGGAGATACGGTTTGGGTTTATCCGTATGGTAACCAGGTATGGTACGATACTATATCAGATCAGAATTACACGGTATATGTTTCTGTGTGGGTCGATACTACCGACTATCTCATTGATACGGTCAGATCAGCTAAAGGAAATCGAATTGTAATCGGATACAATCATTACTATTCTCTCGATTTCTGGAAAGATGAGAGACAATGGTTCTTTCTGAACTTTAATAAAAGAGAGGATTTGCATCCCTTGCTTTATGGCACCGACCTTTGGCGCGAAAGCAACCTGAATGCTATTAGCAACATTGTGTATAACGAAGAATTTGAAAGCATCATTGTCGAGATGTCTCTTAACTCCGGAGATGAATTCAACAACATGTTCTATATGGTATTAAATACTGAGGGTACAATAAAATACCTGGGCACAATTACCAGTTGGGGAGGAGGTGGTCCGGATGGTTCACCTTTCCTTACAAAGGATGGCAGGATGTATGTTACCTGTAATGAAATTTATAATTTTGTGACAGGTTCGGCTATTTCTCTCACAGAATATGCTTCTCTAGCAAGATTATTATCGGGTAATAATAACACGACTGAATATATTCAAATACATGCATTAAGAAATCTTAGGCATAACAACTTTCTTGTTGTCTTCAATCGATTTCACCATAAACCTAAATATAATGCATTGATTTTAAATACCGATTCACTTATCATGGGTCAGTTTGGGTACTATGGACTGGTTGAAGATATTGATGCCGTACTTCTCTATGAAGAAATCAGTAAAATCAACAAAGCTTTTCTTTACGATACGGAGCGTGAGGTACTCATACGTATTACTGAGGATAGTATTCCGAAAATTCAGGAAAAAGAACTCTATGAAATGACTGAAATACAAAAGAATGAAGTGCTTTCCGGTGATTATCAATTCATAAACTTCGGGTTCTATTCGTCTTACGAGTTTTACTTTTCACCAAAAGACACTACCATATATTTCAGTGAGGAAGCACTGAACTAAACCTAAGCTTTTTCAGAAATTATAATGGCTTCGTATATATAAATATCTGCATCTTTCCAACCGTCAGATCCGAGACCTGCTTTACGTTTGGAACATTCCTCAAGCATTTCCTTCGAACTCCAGCCTGTCCTGGCTGCAACCTGTGGAAGGAAGGTTCCCGATCGATAGTCTTTACGTATAAGTATACCATGTTTTCCAGGTATAATTTCATCAATTGAGGCTATTTTTTTAAGCGGCGATAGTATTGAAATCTCAATTTTCATTTTATCAAGCTCGTCGGGCTTAAGAGATACAAATCTTGAGTCGTGAGTGGCAGCTGAAACCGCAGTTTGTTCGATGGTTTCATAAAGCGGATTGTCTGATTCAATTCGTCCGATACAACCTCTTAACTCATTATCAACATAAATACTGACAAAGGCACCCTGCGGCTTTTTGTATTTCTCAGGAATATTGGCAATATATTTCTCTGCACCCGAGCCTCTGATTATATTTATAATACTATTGCGTGCTACTGATAAAAGGAAATTTTCATCTTCTTTTGATATGGATTTGCTATCATCCTTTACATTAACTTTTTGATATATGGCAACCGACTGGTATCCGACTACTCGAGATTTGTCACCATAAATCGGTATTTCACCTGAATTCTGGTAGAGAATCGGAATAAATGAAACACCATCGAGACTCGCAGTCATATATAAAAGTGTCAATGCCGATGTCCAACCGCACATGCTGGTAGCCAGGTTATTATATTTCTTATGCTCATTTTCTTTAAGCTGATCGAGAAATATTTCAGGATTATTGGAACATAAGGCCTCGATAGTATTTTTATCGACTTTAAGAGCATCGTTGTATTCAGGATAATGTGAAAGATCACTGCTAATAACAAAAAGATTTTCTCCACCCAGATACGGAGTAAGTATTTTAGCAATTTTTTTTGGCATTTCAGCCGACTGTCCTCCAATCAGTATGGGTACTATTTTAAAATCATCCAGAAAATATTGGAGAAAAGGCAATTGTACTTCAAGACTATGTTCATGGGCATGAGCTTCCAGTCTGAAATTAAATATGGCATTATCATCGAGTAGCTTGGTAGCTAATTCCGTATCGACTTCTACATTGCCAAGTGGTGTGGAATAAAATCCTTTGAAATAGATCGAAACGCCTTCATACCAAGCGTAATGACTAGAGCCGATGAGAAATACCCGTTTGATTTTTTTTCTGTTTTTTAGAACAGTATAGGCCGATGCTGCGACGGTTCCTGAAAATACATAACCTGCATGAGGACTGATTATGGCCAGAATTTCACCCTCAGCTTCTGCTTTTTCCGTTGTTAGTTTTAAAGCAGAATTATACAAATCGTCGATTTCTTTGTGCAATTCATTTGTTGAATCCGGATAAAACCGGCCGGCAACAACAGGTTTCCTTTCGGCAGGAATAAGCATACTCGATTTCACTTCAGAAGAATTTAATTGCAGGGTTAATGAAATTCCGATTGAAATTAAGCATAAATATAAGGTATTTTAAAAAGGATGGAATAAATCTTTAATATGAAGACTTTAATTAACCTTTATTTAAATAGAAAAATGAAAGTATACCTTAAAACAGACACAATAGTAATTCTTTGTAAGTACATGAATTATAATCAATAAATGAAAATTATTTTAATGGGAGGTCTGAATTAATTAGGATCTTCAACATCGAACATAGTTCTTTTGATAATAACCTTAGCGATTGCTGGTATCTATTTACTTTCCATAGTCATATTTCTAAGATAGTAGACCAGGTCGTCTTTCCAGGTTTTTCCGCAAATATCAATGTCACCGTCGCTATCGACATCCGCTGCAATGGCATCGGTACATTCAATTTTGAATAATACTTCATGGGGTTCCCATTTTTCACCGGTTCCCTCGACATTTTCCCATATGAAACAACGTTTATAAAGTTCACCGGTCATAGGACCTGCACCTGAAAAAATATCGGAATCTCCGTCATTATCAAAATCAGCTACACAGAGTGAATGCATATCCTGGTTGGTTTCGGAAGCAACCGGATGAATATACCAGTTAATACCCTTTCCATCTTTATTTTCCTGCCATACAATTCTACCCGAACTATTATTCGATTCGGCCTGTATAACATCCATATCGCCATCATTATCCATATCGGTTACGAATATGCGGGATGATCGGGCAAACTGGCCAAGGCTGTATACAAAACCCAGCGTACGATGTACCGACCACTTCAATCCATCTCCGTTCAGATTATCATACCAGACATCGCTTCGAACAATATCCAGGTCACCATCGCCATCAATATCTCCGATACCATTAGGAGCAATTCCTCCCGGAACACCATCGTCAACCGATACTTTTTTCCATTTCTTATCGGGCCTGGTTCCGACAAAGTAAACGAAAAGGCCATCCTGTGGACTAATAGCTACCAATTCGGGAGTGCCATCCTTGTTGAAATCGGCAGCGATATTATCATATGAAAATATAACACCGTTTTCGAAGCGCTCCCAGTTTTCCGATTTATCCCCCGGATTCCTATACCATGTACCTCCTGATACCTGGTCGATCAGTCCATCTCCATCGACATCCATGGTTATCCCGCCACGATCGGTAAGAGCCTCATCGCCCAACACGTGCATTGTCCAATTGTCAGCATTTTTATACTCAAACCACCATACCGTACTACCGCTCGCCCCAACAACCAGATCAAGGTCACCATCTTTATCCAGGTCAGCTAATGATGACTGTCCGAGTAACATCTGATCTGTGCGACCTATTTCATAATATTTAAATTCGGGAAATTGGGAAAAAAGTCGGGCTGAACTTATCGAAAAAATCAATACGAATATTACCGGAAAATTTTTCATAAGTAAAATCATTATGGTTTATAGCTTCAACATTAAGTAATGAATTATGAAGTTAATAAAAGTTGGTGAAAAATCCGCAGCACTTTTTTAGTCAAAAATTAATAAAACGATCAATATATTCCTGATCGCTGATCGCTTTACTGATTTTATTTTAAGGATTGCATGCTGTTCTCCAATCAGAGGTTGAATAATTAATAGGTACTAAAAGCTTAATATGTCAAAACAGAAAAATGAGACTTTGACAAAAGTTGAGCGAAGATCAAGATTACACTGAATAAATTTTAAAACCAACCTCCTCCCAGGGCTCTCCAGGGCCAGGGAATTGCAATGAATATCAGGATCAGGCCTACCAAAAAAAAGATCAGAAGCCTTCCATGAATTTTTCTTGGTTCCGAAGCTTTTTTTGAATAGACAACACCAATGGTAACTAATACTGCAGCAATAATCATAAGGGAGACATGCTCGACCAGATAAAAGCGCAAAAAAGAATTCGACAGACTTTCAGCAGAAAAAATAACTTTTGGACTGATCAGGTATAACATGATACCCAGTAAAACTTGAGTATGCAAAAAGGAAAGTGTTAGAGATACTAATTTCTGACCTGTTTTGCCTTCCGTCCTGGGATTTATCAGGAAGGAAACGGAACGTATTATTACAAAGATAATTCCCGATAGTACCAGCCAGCGAAGAATTGAGTGTACATGTTTCAATATAAGATAGATCATAATCCGACTATTTATTATTCAATACTATTAAACTTTCATAGCAGGTATTTGTTCTCCTGCAACTGAATAAAACCAAAGTAAGCAAACATGCTTAACTATTGAATAATTAACCTCTCAAAACATTCTTATCATGACAACAATATTCGCTTCAAGATGGCCCTGGTATATTGCCGGGCCACTTATTGGCCTTATGGTTCCATTATTACTGATTCTGGATAATAAACAATTTGGTGTATCAAGTACCCTGAGGGATTTTTGTGCCCTGATAACGCCAAAATCCCTTGATTACCTTAACTATAATATACGTGAATATCTTTGGCGAAATATACTGGTTATAGGTATACTCACCGGGGGTGTAATTGCAATATGGCTTACACCCGGAGCTATTCATGTTGGTATTTCTCCAGAAACAGTGTCTGATTTAAACGATTTAGGGATCCGTGATTTTTCCGGATTGGTTCCCGATGACATATTCAGCTGGTCAGGATTATTTACGCTGAAAGGTTTGATATTTATTGTCGTGGGGGGATTCCTGGTAGGTTTTGGAACCCGTTGGGCCGATGGTTGTACTTCCGGTCATGCAATTACAGGATTATCACTTTTCAGTCGGGCATCTCTATTGGCAGTCATTGGATTTTTTACAGGCGGGCTGGTAGCCACGCATTTACTTTTTCCATTAATCTTTAAATGACAGCATTATGAAATACATGGCACACTTCTTAACAGGAATTTTTTTTGGCATAGTGCTGATAAAAGCCGAAGTAATATCATGGTTTCGTATTCAGGAAATGTTCCGGTTCCAGTCATTTCATATGTACGGTATTATTGGTTCGGCTGTGGTAGTAGGAGCTATATCTGTTTTTATAATCCGGAAATTCAATATAAGGAGTCTTTCAGGACAGCCGATCAATCCCAGGCGTAAACCGGTTCTTAAAGTAGGGAATCTTGCGGGAGGTTTTATTTTCGGATTGGGCTGGGCATTTACCGGTGCATGTCCCGGACCGATTTATGCCTTGATTGGCAGTGGCGTTTTTGTTTTTATCGTAGTTCTGATCAGTGCATATATCGGAACCTTTGTATATGCCATATTGCGGAATAAGCTTCCACATTAACACACGATAACATCTAAATTAAGATTCTGACTCTGGCCGACAAATACATCTTTTTCAGTGTCTACTCGATCAGTTCGAAATTCCACTTGTTGAAATTTTGTTCGGCTTCTACAGTTCTTTCTATTTCATCGTCGAGTGCCGGAAAAAGATCGATGCCCGTTTGTTGTTCTATTTCATCAATACTGACGGCAAAAGATTCCAATGATCCCGACGACATTCCGTTCTTGAAGATAAAACCAATGGCCCGTTGATTTTTCGGGTCGTAAACAGCTTTATAAAAGCGCTTAGGAACACTCACATTATTATCACCAATTGTGGGAAATGGAGCCTCAAGGAGAATAGGTCCGCATACAACATATAATATATCTGTTTCGGCTGACCATTGCCTGATTAATTCTTCGGTTTTAATCCAGATATGATTGTAATAGGCTAATTTCATAGGGGAAATATTGGTCATATAGAAAGTTTCCTCAGTAGCTCCGGGTGTTTGTTTTACATCGAGATAATTTACAAACTGGGCCATGATATAGCCACCCTCTTTATAGTCCTTTTTTGTAGCCGACTTGGTATTTACCTGCGGATCTGGTACATATTTACCTTTCACTTTATCGTCTTTATTGACTTGGGCTTTGGTCACTTTATAGGCCACCCATGAAGGTTGCAGGTAAGCCGAATTATAGGAAAGAGAAAATGCTTTATGATGAATTACCTGTTCCCTGTTCATTTCAGAAGGTAACAGTATGTCGGCCTGTTGGCCTTTAACAAGGCTGATACTCATAATTACAAACAGAATCAAGAATTTTGTTTTCATAACTTTATATCTCTAATGATTATCTTTCTATTAAAGTTAGAAAAACAAGAGGTTTAAACAAACGAAAGATATAGTAATTATGATAAGATGTAACTTTTTATTCTGAAATTACGGACCCTGTTTTCAGAAAATACTTCCTCACCCAAACAGAAGGCTTCTTTCTGCACTTTTACTCTTTCCTTAACAAGGACCAGATGAATTTTTTGAAGATCTTCATTTAAAAGACCGGGAATTTCTTTTAACGTGTTTTAAAGAAAAGCTAAATCGTGATCTATTAAAAGTAATTCCTATAATCTATCTAGCTTTGCTATTAGGGCATTCATTACTATTTTATCGATTCCCGGAGTAAATTTCAATTGCAGAAGCAGATGCTTTGTATATTTTCTCCACTTGTGCATAATTTCCGTTTCCAGAGTACTTTTTGAATCGTTGTATGATTCGGCAGCCTTAAAGAACGACTTTTCAATTTCGGCATGAAAATCGTTAAGATTACCGGGCCGGATATTAAGTGAATACAGATCGCTCCAAACCGTCTTAAGATACATCAGGATTGAAGCTTCCCTTTTAACCGGATCAACTTTGACAATTTCATAGGCCTTTTTTAGATTCTCCGTTAAATATGTTGTTATCTGTTGTTTAAGATTTCGCGGGAGAGCTGCACTATTTGACCGAGTAAGATCAATGAAAGTTCGTAAATTAACCGCAGCATCGCGACGTTGAGTCATTTCGTCGGCAACAACCGTTAATTTTTTATCCAGATAT
>CAYUAV010000057.1:0-12365 GCA_964442665.1 uncultured Bacteroidales bacterium | reverse complement strand
ATGATCAGTTGGATCTGAAAGCAATAATCCCGTACAATAAAATATTGCTGTCGCCGGGTCCTGGAATTCCGATAGAAGCGGGAATATGTCTGAACCTGATCCGGAAATATGCTTCTTCAAAAAGTATCCTCGGAGTGTGTCTTGGGCACCAGGCAATTGGCGAGGCATTTGGTGGCACCCTGATCAATCTTGATACGGTGTATCATGGTGTTGCTAATACGATCAGTATTATTGCCCCTGAAGACACCCTCTTTAAAGATATTCCCGGAAGAATTGATGTCGGCCGCTATCACTCCTGGGTTGTATCGCGGGAAGATCTTCCGGAATGCTTAAAAATAAACAGTATCGATGATCAGGGAATAATAATGGGTATAAGTCATAAGGAATACGATGTAAAAGGAGTCCAATTCCACCCTGAATCGGTGCTTACGGAATATGGCATGAAAATCATGGAAAACTGGTTAAATAACTAAATAGTAATTTTTAAAAGGTTCAGAAAGCTGCCTTATCCTTAGCCTGGACTTTAAATTGAAAAGAATGCGTTATACATTCGGACATACTGACAATGCTGCTGAGAGACTTCGAAATATTGCCGGATTCTTTAATCCTCTGGCAATCAAATTTATAAACCCCCATCTTAAGAAACAGGTTAAGACCGCTGCAGATTTGGGATGCGGCCCCGGCTATACAACAAAAATGCTTGCTTCCGTGACCCGGGCAGGCGAAGTTACAGGACTGGATATTTCCGATTATTTTATCATTCTGGCACAACAGCAATTCCCTAAACTGAATTTCCTGAAAAAAGATCTGACACGATGGAACCCGGGTAAAAAATATGATATACTGTATTGCAGGTTTCTCCTGTCACATTTGGTTAATCTGAAATCATTACTGGGCAATTGGATTGATCATCTCAATAAAGATGGTATGCTTTTTATTGATGAACTTGAAGATATTTTTACAGATGTTCCGGTATTTTGCAGTTACCTCGAAATGAATAATATACTGGTTAAATCGCAAGGTGCTGAATTATATGTAGGGAAAAAACTCGATGATGAAATTTCCGGATTTAATATATACTTAAATCAGAGTGATATAATTCCTGTAAAAGATTCCATGGCTGCCGGGTGGTTTTATCCGAATACTGTAGGAATCTGGAATGAGGAACAAGTGGTTCTCAACAGATTACCGGTTGAACAGAAAAAAATAATATCCGATGATCTATTAACACTATACAGGAGCCCATATCAAAAATCCAGGATTACCTGGAAAATGAAACGAATAATTTTAACCCATTAATATACCTGAAAATGAAAGAAACACTGACCTATCTGTTCGAAAAGAATATCCTGACCAAAGAAGAAGCAAAAAAAGCATTGTTGAACGTCGGGCAGGGTAAATATTCCGATCCTGAAATAGCATCATTCCTTACAGTTTACATGATGCGTGATATTACACCACGTGAATTGGCCGGATTCCGTGAGGCTTTTCTGGAACTGGCAATACGGATCGATCTTTCCGATCATAACACTATTGATGTTTGCGGAACAGGAGGTGATGAAAAAAACACGTTCAATATTTCAACCCTGACCTCATTTGTGTTGGCCGGAGCCGGTGAGAAGGTAGTGAAACATGGAAATTATGCTGTGTCATCGTCTTGCGGATCATCAAATATACTCGAACATTTTGGGTATAAATTTTCTAACAATCAGGATAAGCTAAGAAATGAGATCGAAAAAGCCGGCATATGTTATATGCATGCCCCACTCTTTCATCCCGCCATGAAATATGTGGCTCCTGTGAGAAAAAGCCTGCGCCTGAAAACTTTTTTCAACATTCTCGGACCCCTGGTTAATCCATGCAAACCACAGAATCAAATCGCGGGAGTTTTCAATGAGAAGGTACTCGATTTATATCATGAGGTTTTTGCCGATGCAGGAATCAATCATTATGTTCTCTATAGTCTCGACGGATACGACGAAATATCGCTTACCTGCGATTTCAGGGCTGCTTCGGATCAGGAAAATACGACCTATTCACCGGAAAGTATTGGATTTTCCGTGATTAAACATGAAGATATCTTTGCCGGCAATTCCATGGAAGAAGCAACTGCCATATTCTCGAATATACTTGAAGGCAATGGCACTGAGGCTCAAAATAATGTTGTCAGCGCTAATGTGGCATTTGCATTAAAATGTCTTCATCCTGATGAATCGTTGAGCGATTGTATTGAAAGAGCCCGGGAATCAATAAAAAGCGGAAAGGCTCATAATGCCCTTAAAAAACTGATCAGCTTACAGTAAAAATCCGGAAAATTCCATATGACGATTCTTGAAACCATAACTGCTTATAAAAAAAAGGAAGTTGAAAGTTGTAAAAGTCTGGTTCCCCTTCAGAACCTGCAGAAAAGTGAATACTTTGAGCGGAATACTTACAATTTGAAAGAGCACCTGCTCGACCGGCGTAAAACAGGAATTATTGCCGAATTTAAAAGAAAATCGCCTTCAAAAGGCATCATTAATGATACTGCAGAAGTCACGGATGTGACAACAGGCTATGCACAGGCAGGTGCATCGGCACTATCGGTTCTTACTGATTTTAAATTCTTCGGAGGATCAAATGACGACCTGGTGAAAACACGGAAAGCCAATAAAATACCACTCCTGCGTAAGGAATTTATTATTGACGAATACCAGGTATATGAAGCAAAAGGAATAGGTGCCGACGCGATCTTATTAATTGCAGCCATTCTCAGTAAGAAACAGGCAAAAATGCTGGCAAAACTGGCACATGATCTGAACCTCCAGGTTGTTATGGAATTTCACCATGAAAAGGAACTCGGACTTTTAAATGAATATATCGACATTGCAGGCGTGAATAACCGAAACCTTGACACCTTTGAGGTCAGTTTGCAGGTCTCGGCTGGCATGGCAACTAAAATCCCGCCGGGAATACCCAAAATTTCGGAGAGTGGCATTTCCTCATCCGACGACATCCTGTTTTTACGTAAACATGGATTTGATGCTTTCCTGATCGGTGAAAATTTCATGAAAGCTAAAGATCCCGTACATGCTTTTTGTAGCTTTACCGGTACTTTGAGAAGATAATAGAATGACCAGACAAAAACTGAAAATAAAAGTCTGCGGAATGCGCGATCCGGAAAATATCCGGAAACTGGTGGCATTGCAACCCGATTTTATAGGTTTTATTCTGTATCCGGAATCAAAGCGATATGTCGGAGACAATTACATTCTTGAAACTGAAATTCCAAGTAAGATAAAGCGAACAGGTGTTTTCGTGAATGCTTTGTTACATGATGTCGTTCACTGGGTAAACCGGCTTAAATTAGATTATGTTCAGCTGCATGGTAATGAGTCGGTTGAATATTGTCAGGAACTGACTGAAATGAAGATACCTGTAATAAAGACCTTTGGGATGCATGACTCTTTTGACTTTAATACCTTACAGACCTATGAGGGTTACTGCGATTTCTTTCTGTTCGATACTACAAGTCCGGAGCATGGAGGGTCGGGTAAAAAATTCAATTGGAATCTTCTTAATGCCTATACACTCATTAAACCCATTATTCTGAGTGGAGGTATTGGCCTTGACGATTTAATAACGGTTTTATCATTATCTGAGAAAATACCCTTACATGCCATCGATATAAACAGCCGGTTTGAAAACGCACCAGGCATAAAGGATATTAAAATGATCAAAGAGTTTATCGGATCGATAAAAAAACATACTTTAAATAAAAAAGAGAAAAAGTGAAATACCAGGTTGACGAAAAAGGTTTTTACGGAGAATTCGGAGGCGCCTATATACCGGAAGCTATGTATCCGAATATTGAGGAGCTGAGATTAAATTATCTCGAAATTCTCAATAGCAACTCATTTCAAAATGATTTCCTGAAATTATTGAAAGATTATGCAGGCAGGCCCTCTCCTCTTTATTTTTCAGGACGCCTGTCAGAGCGATATAAAACCAGAGTTTATCTGAAGCGCGAAGACCTGAATCATACCGGATCGCATAAAATTAACAATACCATTGGTCAGATACTGGTTGCTATGCAACTTGGGAAAACCCGGATTATAGCAGAAACTGGTGCCGGTCAGCATGGTGTTGCCACTGCCACTGTATGTGCCCTTATGGGTATGAAATGTGTGGTATACATGGGAGCCCTCGATGTTTCGCGACAGGCCCCAAATGTACTGCGAATGAAGATGTTGGGTGCAGAGGTTATTCCTGTCGAAAGCGGAAATAAAACATTAAAAGATGCAACCAATGGTGCTATGCGCGACTGGATCAATAATCCTGTTGACACACATTATATTGTTGGTTCCGTGATCGGTCCCCATCCTTATCCCGATATGGTGGCTCGTCTGCAGTCAATAATCAGTGAAGAAATCAGGTGGCAACTTAAGGAGCAGGAAGGTCGTGAAGAACCCGACTATATTCTGGCTTGCGTCGGTGGAGGAAGCAATGCGGCCGGATCTTTCTACCATTTTCTGAATGATGAAAAGGTAAAATTTATCGGAACCGAAGCGGCAGGCCTTGGTATCGAAACCCATGAAACTGCAGCCACCCTGGCTGTCGGATCACCGGGTGTTTTACATAGTTGCCGTACCATGCTGATGCAGAATGAAGACGGCCAGATCACAGAACCATATTCTATATCGGCCGGCCTCGACTATCCGGGCATCGGACCCTTGCATGCATACCTCAACAAAACAGGACGAGCAAAATATGTCAGTATAACCGACCGCGAAGCACTCGATGCAGCTTTCCTTGTTACACAACTCGAAGGAATAATTCCCGCGCTCGAATCAGCCCATGCGTTTGCCTTGCTGGAAAAAATGAAATTCAAACCGGATGATATAGTGATTATTAATGTATCGGGCCGTGGCGATAAAGATATGGCTACCTACATTAAAGAAATGAAAAACCCGGAAACCGGAAGCTTAAATTCTTAACCTTGAATTGGTATACCATGAACCGCATCAACCATCTTTTCGAAAATAAAAAGAATAACATTTTATCGATATATTTTACTGCTGGACATCCGACTTTAGATTCGACTGTCGAAATCATTAAAACCCTTGAGAAGGAAGGTGTCGATCTTATTGAAATAGGAATCCCGTTTTCCGATCCTGTTGCCGATGGTCCTGTAATCCAAAAAAGTGGTCAGAAAGCCCTGGAAAATGGCATGAGTCTGAAAACCCTGTTTAAACAACTTAGAGATATACGGAGTGAAGTCAGTATACCTCTCATCCTTATGGGATATTTGAATCCTGCTTTACAATACGGAATAGCGAATTTTTGCAAAACAGCAGCTGAAATCGGTATCGACGGGGCTATACTACCCGATTTACCGGTGAACATTTATCTGGAACATTATCAATCCATATTTGAGAAGTATAACATCTGCAATATCTTCCTGGCAACTCCGCAAACCAGTGACGAACGCTATCGCCTGATTGATTCCATAAGCAGGGGATTTCTCTATATGGTCGCTGCTTCATCGATTACCGGTGCCCGCGCAGGTTTTGAAGAATATCAGCAGAAATATTTTGAACGTATCCGTAATCTGGATTTAAAACTACCCCGCCTCATAGGTTTTGGCATTTCATCACACAAAACCTATGAACATGCATGCGAATATGCCAATGGTGCCATCATTGGAAGCGCATTTATAAAGGCTTTGGAAAGAAAAGGGACATTAAAACAAAATATACACGACTTTATCAGCTTGATAAAAGGAAATTAAAAATCCGCAGAAGATCAGATTATCTGATAAACAGACTATTCCGATTTCTGCGGATCGTAACTCACCCTGTACTTCAACCCTTATTTTATTGACCGTTATCTCCTGTATGATGCCTATTCCGGTAATGTTCCCGTATCCTTATCCGGTGTCTTTCACCATCCCCTCTGATGTCAGCAGTACCATCGCAACCTCCGTTGCTATAATCGATTATACGTTCTTCATCGCCCACGGTACAAATAATCTGACCGTTAACAATTACCCAGCGCCTGCCATAATCAGGGCAATGTGCCAAAACAAGCTTATCCGTTATTGCACAAGTATAATTATCACCAATAACGTTCACTCCCCACATTGATCCGATCAGGTAAATACTATCTTCGACCGGTATAGGGGCACGATACCATTCTTTAATCAAATCGGCCTCACGGGTATATTCAAGCCTTAAATCAGCCATCTCATCGTAATAAATAAGTTTACCACCCTCCAGTTTCACGTCGTATTCGAAGAGTTGCGCATCATTCAGCCCATTATAAGTTGTCGTAAGAACGCCTTCGATTTTGATATCGTTCACATAAAAATTATCGAATGTTACAATATGCTGAGCTCCGATAACAAAGAATTTGTCAGTAAGCGTTACAATAATTTTACCCTTCTTTGTAACAGTGTCATTATGGAATATCACCGTACAACTATCACCATAATCAAGGGTTATTACTTTTGGAAACCGGGTTGTATCCGGATAATCAACGGTTATTAAAAGGCACGGGAAATCATCGGTACCCGATTTCTGCGATACTACCTGGAAATCTGAATTTTCCAGGTCACGTAATTTTTCAAGAACCGAAACGTCAATTTCGGTATAAATATCATCAGCAGTGGCATCGTCCTGTGCAAGAACAATATCTTCAGCCGAAAGGCTGTTAACCCTAGTATCACTTTTCTCGCAGGCTACGACGAATAAAACTGCCAAAACTGCAAGTACAATTGATCGAATCAAATTTTTGCGTTTCATTGTTGTTATGTTTTTAGTTCGACATAAATTATTACTTCCGGATGATCATCTTCTTTTATGCCATTAGAGTTGTGCAAAAGCAAAAGGTTTAACAGACCGGGTAAATTTTTAACTCCCATACATCTGAATCTCCAACAAGCCCGTTTATCCCGGGAAAAAGAGATTTTCATCTGTCTGAATTATTTTCTAGCTTTAAGAAAAAAATCTCGCCCTTTTGAACGAGCGTATTATACTTGGCATTGATCCGGGAACCAAAATTATGGGTTACGGAATCATTGTTGCCAGAGGTAAAGAGCCCCTGCTGGTCAAGATGGGAGTGTGTAATTTTTCTCGGATTTCAGATCATTATCTCCGGCTTGAAAAAATTTTTCGGAATACACTCGAACTGATTGACATTCATCACCCTGACGAACTTGCGATTGAAGCTCCGTTTTACGGCAAAAATGTGCAATCGATGCTGAAGTTGGGACGCGCTCAGGGAATGGCCATTTCGGCTGCGCTTAGTAGACAGATACCAATATATGAATATGCCCCGCGAAAAATCAAGCTATCCATAACCGGACAGGGCGCTGCCTCGAAAGAACAGGTGGCAGCTTTTCTAAAGAGTATTTTACATTTCGATGAAATTCCAAAAAATCTCGATGCTACCGATGGTCTGGCAGTTGCATTATGCCATTTCTACCAACGAAATCCCGGTAATAAAACTAAAAGTTATTCCGGATGGGAAGATTATATTAAGAAAAACCCGGAAAGAAAAGTTTAAGCCAAAGAATTAGTCTTCTTTGTTTTCCTTTCAGTAAAAAATCAGGCAAAAATATAGAAGTCGCCAAACAAAACTTTATATTTAACCTGATTTTAAGGAGAGAGATAACTTGATTATGCATAGTAAGTACGTGCGAAAGGAGAGTTCTTCGGATAATGTAAAAAATAAGGAGATTAATTTCTTTTTTAGAATAAGCCTTTTCGCATTTCTGTTTATTTTATTTTTTCAACCATTCGATTTAAATATCCCTAATTTCAATAACAAACTACTTTTCATTGCCGGAATGGCAGCTATCATATTTTCTTTTTCGTTACTGTTTCACAAAGGAATACCGGAATTATTTCCAAAATTTTTTAAAACCGGAGTCTGGGAAACTGGCCCGGCTTATATCACAAGTGTAATGGTTGTAGTCTTTACTTCTGTATCATATGTTTTTTACCTGTTTTATGTGGGTTCTGTAGCAATGTCGATTTATATAGTGTTTAAAGTGTTTTTAATCTGTCTGACTCCTGAGATTATTATTCGAACACTCTATAAGGAAAGAGTTCTAGAACATCAAATCAGCACATTGAGAAAGGATCATTCAAGGCTTTTATCAGACCTTGAAAAATATAAATCAGAAAACCAGGTTGATTCGATTGAATTATATTCGGAAAACAGGTCAGAAAAAATTGAGCTTCATCCAACTGATCTTTTATTTGTCAGATCAGCTGATAATTATATTGAGCTTTATTTCAAAGAGAAAGAAAATATCAGGAAGAAACTGTTGCGAAACAGTCTAAAAAATATCGAAGAACAACTGAATAAATATAAATTTTTCGTCAGATGTCACAGAACGAGCCTGGTTAATATTAGATATATCGTAAAGTTTTTGAGTAATTATGGCACTCACAAAATACAAATGTTAGGCTACGATAAAGAAATCCCAGTATCACGGCAATATTTATTACAGGTAAAAGAAGCTATTTCTATAAGTTAACCTGTGAGTGTCATTCACCCCGGACGAAAGCTATTCCCCTAAAATATTAATGGTTGATCCCAAATTCATATCGATCAATCCCTTAAAATTTTGCCATTACAATTCCATAATTATTTTTGCCGGATTAACATTGCTCACTTTTGTCAATGTTTGTTGAATACGGATGCAATGTCAGTGGAATCATTTACTACAATAAAATTTTAATTATGAATATCCTGGTTAAAAAATATTGCGAATTACCTGGTACAATCCGAAAACCTTTATGGCATATCTGGCATAAATTGCTCATACGATTCGATAAAGATGTTGCAGTTCATTTTATGAATTACGGATATGACGATCCCAGTCAGAAAAAGCCTGTTCATCTGAAAGAAGAAGATGAACCAAACCGCTATTGTATTCAGTTATACAATCATGTTGTAAGTAAGGCCAAAATAGAAAATAAAGATGTCCTTGAAGTCGGCTCCGGTAGAGGAGGTGGTGCATCATACATTACACGGTATTTTAAGCCCAGATCCTATACCGGTCTGGATATTTCTGGGAGCATTATAAATTTCTGCAATCGTTACTATAATATTCCCAGCCTTTCCTTTGTCAGGGGTGTTGCCGAAAAACAACCCTTCCAGGATAAATCATTCGATGTTGTAGTAAATGTCGAATCAGCGCGTTGTTATAGCAGTCTGGTAACTTTTTTTAGAGAAGTAAACAGGGTATTGCGCCATCAGGGCGTTTTTCTTTTTGCCGATATGATGTACCCAAAAGAATTAACAACTGTCAGGAAAAAACTCCATGAGTCAGGATTTAAACTTCTGAATGAAACGGATATTACAAAACGTGTATCCCATGCACTCGATAAAGACACACAAAGAAGAGAAGTACTGATTGAAGAGAAAATTCCCGGATTCCTTAAAAAATCGTTCGCACAATTTGCAGGTACAAAAGGCACTGAAAGATATCATTCCTTCTCGAACGGGAAATTTATATACATGAGTTATATGCTTGTTAAAAATTGAACCGAAAAATAAAATTGCCAAAGATTAATTGACAACCGTAGTATCGGTAATTACCATGCAAGCTGCAAAAAATCCCACTGCTCCATTACTCAGATTCGTGTATACATTGCCATGCTGCACATCGAAAATACCACCGCTCCAGTCAGTTTCCATTAATAAAGACCTGATAAATTGCTGGTGTTCGTCGGTTAAACCATATTTCTTTCGCACCAGAACAGTACCATGAGGAAAATATATATTTTCGCGTGGCGGACTGAATACGGCATTGATATCGATGTTATTGAGTGTGTAATAAGTTTCTTCAGCATAACAATTTCCATATTCCCCGCAATACGCCTGATTATCCGACCAGTCGTATAACACTTCAGTCATGGAGGATTGACCGTTCTCCGAATAAATATATCGGAATAATCCGGTACTGTCATCGAACGATATAAAAATGTCGCTCATAGCTGTTACCGGCACAACACTTGCAACAGCTTCATATGTGTTACCATCAAATTCAATTACTAGCCGATATTTCCGACCGATAACAACCTGGAATGGCTCTGAATAATAGCTTCCGGGCTCAGTTTCCTCTTCAATAAAGTCGAACCTGTTTATACTGTCATCAACCATAATTGTGGCACCTGACAAGGGATGGATCGTATCATTCAAATTAAGATTAGGACGCGAAAGCCTTATGCATTGCGCTTTAAGTTCGTTTGTAATGATTCCGTCGACTGCAATGAATCCGCTTTCGACCTTTTTGAAATTCCAGGAATAGGGTTTTTCACAGCCCTGTATCATTAACAGTAACAGGACAGCAAATAAAAAGTAATATTTCAGCAGCGATTTCATCAGAATCGGAATTGATAAGTTACAGAGGGTAGAACAATAAATGTATAGCGTATCGAAGGTATAATCTCAGCAGCATTTATATGATCGGACGGCACTACCAGTGAACCATTTCCATCGAGAGTTTTATTGAAGTATAAAAAGATGGGGTTTTGCTGGCCAAAAATATTGTAAACTGCAAATGTCAGCGTATGTTCGTAATTACCAGGTGTTTTGTTCAACTGAATAGTTGTTGCCAGATCGACTCTTTTATAGGCAGGTAATCTGTCATTGTTTTGCCTGCTGAAAACAGGAACCTGATATCCCCTGTAATAGTAAAAGGATGTGGGTGTTGTAACCGGGGCACCCGAAGCGTAATTCATACTCCCTGTAATTAACCATCGCGGACGAGCCTGAAAAACAAAACTCATATTCAGAACATGTGGCCGGTCCTGGAGCGCCGGAAAGGTGTGGCCACTATTTAATTCATCGATGTTAAGGAACGACCGGGAAAAAGTATATGCCAGCTGTCCCTGAAAACGATTCTTCTCTTTTATAAGCGATAACTCAAAACCATAGGCCCATCCTTTGCCTTGTCTGATCTCTCCTTCAATAAGGGGATTTACCAGCATATTGGCATGATACCTGTAACCGATCTGGTTATACATCCATTTGTAAAATATATCACCTTCAAAAGTAAGGCCGGAACTACTGATACTTTGCAAATATCCCAAATCGACGATATCGGAATGCTGCGGTTTGATATTCGGCCCGGCAGGAAGCCAGACTTCGAACGAGTTAAAGGGACTTATGGAATTGGATATCAGATTCAGGTATTGGGATGCCCTGCTATATGAGGTTTTTATGAATTTTTCACTTCCTGCCCTGAAAGAAGCCGAAATACGGGGTTCCAGCGTGGACCGGTCGTAAAATTTTTCATCTTTTGTATAGTAATCAATCCCTTCAGACTCATAATTTTCATTGTACCTCACTACAAAAGATTCACCATAGTTTGTCCATTTTACAATACGCAATCCATAGGTCAGAACCAGCCATGAAAACAGTTCGTGATCGGCCCCGATATAGGATACTGTTTCGAAAGAATGAACCGGTGAAACCTGAATGTTTTCAGGATCGTCGGGATTATAATAATTTCCCGGTTTAAATTCATAGAAGGCAAAATGGATCCCGACACGCCATGTTAATGCCGGACGGGCATAAAAAGTCAGCTCTTCTTTTAAGGTTGAATTTGCAATACCCGAATTCCAATATCTGTTTCCGGCAATATCACTTCGCAGGTAATAATTATATTTACTCCCAAACCATGTCGAGTTTAAAAATACCCGGGAACCAAAAACATGATTCCATCGGACCGTACCACTGGAATTACCCCAATCGAGACCATTACGTTGATTATTTTCTTCTTTTTGACGAAATACATCTTCTCCCTTATATAGCGTAAAGAAGATACGGTCGCGCGAACTGATCCTGAAATTGAGTTTAGAGGTAAAGTCGTAAAAATATAATCCTGCCAGGTTGGGCGCTAAAGGCTTGATCAATCTGTCAAAATAGGATCGGCGCAATGATATAAAGAAGGAACTCCGATCTTTTCGAATAGGGCCCTCGGCAGTAGCCCTGGCTGCAATTAATCCCAGACTGCCGCCAAAGGAATATTCGCTCATATTTCCATCACGCGTCCGGATATCGATTACTGATGATAAACGACCGCCATAATAAACCGGAAAACTGGCTTTATAAATATCAACACTTTTTACAGCATCGGGAATAATTGGCGTGAAAATCCCCAGAAGATGGGAAGGATTAAAAATGGTAGCTTCATCGAGTAGAATAAGATTCTGGTCATAATTCCCGCCCCGAACATGGAAATAACTCGATCCATCGCTAAAGAAGGTAATACCGGGTTGAAATTCAAGATTTTTTAACACATCTGATTCTCCGAGAAGAGCCGGCTGCTTTTTAATCGATTCAGGAAGAACCTCCGATTGTGACGC
>CAYUAV010000056.1:0-12438 GCA_964442665.1 uncultured Bacteroidales bacterium | reverse complement strand
ATCAGGAATATTGCAAGGCTGATTATTGGGGCCGTTTTTATTTTTTCAGGTTTTGTGAAAGCTACCGATCCCTGGGGTTCGGCATATAAATTTTCTGACTATTTCGAGGCCTTTGGCATGGATTTTCTATTACCCCTGACTCTTGTATTTGCCATACTGCTCAGTACGGCAGAAATGCTGATCGGACTGACTCTCTTTCTGAAAATCAGGATGAGGGTAGCTGCATGGGCACTACTTATTTTTATGGCTTTCTTTACTTTCCTTACTTTGTTTTTAGCTATTACAAATCCGGTTACCGATTGCGGATGTTTTGGCGATGCTATTATCCTTACCAACTGGCAGACTTTCTTTAAAAATCTGATATTCCTTATCCCCACATTAATTGTCTTTCAGCAACGGAAATTTTTCGAAACAGGTTTTTCACAGACCGTTGAATGGTCAATTACAGGAGTTCTTACTGCAGGCATCATACTTCTTTCGGTTTATTGCCTGCGAAACCTTCCTTTGTTCGATTTTCGTCCCTATAAGATCGGGGCCAATATTCTGCGATTGATGGAAATACCCGAAGGAATGCCGGTCGATCAATATGAAATCATTATGGTCTACGAAAAGGACGGTGTGCAGCGGGAGTTCAATCTCGATTCGCCTGAAAAACCCTGGAACGATAGTACCTGGAAATGGATCGAAACAGAAAATAAGCTTATAAAAGAAGGTTATATTCCTCCCATACACGATTTTTCACTGATCTCATCAGATAACCATGAAATAACCGATCAGCTTCTTTCCGATCCGGGGTATTCTTTTCTGATCATTTCAAGTAACGTAAAAAAAATGAATCCTGCAGGATTTAAAAAGATAAATGATTTTGCCTCAATAGCTGTTAAAGAGGGATATCGTGTATATGGAATGACTTCATCGACTCCGAAGGTGATTAAAGAGGCTATCGGTCAGGTGCAACTTGCATTTTCTTTTTATACAACTGATGAAATTACGCTAAAAACAATGATCCGCAGCAATCCGGGATTGATGTTAATAAAAGAAGGAGTGGTTATCGGGAAATGGCATTTCAGGAATATCCCGCCGCCGGAATCTCTTGAAAGATACGGAGCGCTGTCGTATTCATTATCTGCTTTGCAGAAAGAAAAATCGGACAGTATCGGGATCATCGTCGCACTGCTTATCGGATTGCTTGGATTAACGTTGTACTTTTTTCGTTCCGATACGTAATTATATACAATCATTCATTTTGCAGGCAATTGAAAATTCCGGGATGCTGTCAGTGGATTCCGTTACCGAAAAATATGTGACCTGCCAAACAAATTAGTTATAAATAATTAAATAATATTTATTAATATTTGAATATTATTAATAACATACTCAAATTTATTTAATTAATATTATATTTGTCGAATGAAAAATAAACTGCCTGTACATTGTCCAAGTTGTCAGAATCAACTGAAGGTTAAAGCCCTGATATGTGAGAAATGTGCAACCGAGGTTTCGGGATTATTTGAGCTGCCTGAAATTACCAGGCTCGATCCCAATGAGCAACTCTTTATTCTTGATTTTGTAAAGGCCAGTGGCAGCTTGAAAATTATGGCCCAGAAATTAAAACTCAGCTATCCGACAGTACGCAATATGCTCGATGGAATTATTGACAAGCTGAAACAAGACGACGCAACAACCAATAATTGAAAATATTAAAAGGCTAAGATGAAAACTCAGATTCTTTATAATCCATTTATTTACATCGCCGGTTACAAAAGCCTGCTCTTTGGCAGTGCAATAATATTGCTTACTTCACTTCTGGCATGGATTACAGGTACGCATCAGACAGGATTGCTTCAGTTTCGTCTGGCATCAGACACGCCGTTCGTTTATTATTTGCTGGATCACAGCATCAACTGGGTACTAACATTTCTGTTTCTTTTCCTTGCCGGAATAATTTTTTCACAATCGAGCATACGTGTAATTGATATTGCAGGTACTTCGGCAATGGCAAGGGCGCCTCTTATACTTCTTCCCTTAATTCGTTTTATACCTGCTTTTAAAAGTTTCATGGCCGGCTTTAACTGGCATTTGCTGACCCTCTTTATTTTATATGTAATTGTTGTGATCTGGTGCATTGCCTTACTCTATAATGCCTTTAAGATCAGCTGTAATATTACCGGTCAGAAACGGATTATTTTGTTTATCGGGTCGATGATTTTATCGGAAACAGGTACGCAACTCATATTATTTTTCCTTTATCAATATTCACCTAAATAGTAAACACTATGAAAACTAAATGTTTAATTGTCTCTGCATTATTTTTTATAAGTCTGGTTTCGTGTTCCCAGGATTTTCAAAAATTACCCGAGTCAAAAGTGGATAACGCGAAACTGAATATTGCCCGGAATTTTGCTGAAAAGTATATGGAAGCATCAGTGAATGGTACGTATTATAAATTTTCAGACGAAGCTATTGACCAGTTAAAGAGTTCCCTGACTCCGGAACGTCAGAAGGCTGTTTACGATCAACTGGAATCAAAGTTTGGCAGTTATGAGTTGATGGAGTATGCCGAAACCTGGGAAAGCTCGGATAATTCCGGAACGATGATCTTCCGGTTCAAGGCAAAGTTCAGTAAAAGTCCATCATTACTGGAAATCAGGGTTGTTGTGAATGGGGATAATAAAATTGCCGGTCTCTGGATAAAACCCTGGTCCGATTTGCTTTGAAAACGATCTAAACCAGTTAATGCAGTAAAATTCAGGGATTTACTTAAAGGAACTGTAAACCCCGGTTCTTCTTTTATTCCACAAGCCATTCCTTAGCTTCTTGCAGGGTTTTAAAAGGTTTGATCTTTTTCTTTCCGAGGAGCTCGTTAAAAGCATTCAGGAGAATCAGTTTTGCCGGATTATTAAGCCCTACTATCGCCCTTTTTATTACAAAGGGTTGAGTTTCTTTCATAATTTGCTTTGCTTCTTTCATATAGTTTGGAGTCTGATAAGCTCCTTCGAAATTGATCAGAACCAAAATCTCCTCCTGGAAACTCGTGATAAGTTTTGCAGCTTCCCTGAAAATCCGGATCATTTCCTTTTCATCAGTGCAATCCTTATAATCGACAAGGACAATATCCTTTTTTTTGAAAACAATTTTGCTTACACCAGGCATGGTTCGGTTCGGATTAAACAATCATAAATTACAAAGATTTTACGAGTTAAAAAAACACTTAATTGTAATAAGCCGTACCGAAAAGATGATAAATTGTTAATTTCGCGGGCGTTGAATACGAATTATTAATCAATGAAGACAAAATATGAGAAAAAAAATTGTTGCCGGAAACTGGAAAATGAATACCTCACTTAACGAAGGTGTTAAGCTGGCTGAAAATGTAAACAGTAAAGTTGATGTGGACAATGTTACTGTTGTTTTATGTACGCCATTTATTCATCTGACAGAAGTAAAGAAAACAATCACCAAAGCTGGTTTATTTCTGGGAGCACAGAATTGTGCTGATAAGGAAAGCGGGGCCTATACCGGTGAAGTTTCGGCTGAGATGGTAAAATCAACAGGGGCAACTTATGTTATTCTGGGACATTCGGAGCGCAGATCGTACTATGGCGAAAATGATGAATTACTGGCAGCTAAAGTAAAAATTGCTTTAAAACATAAATTAATCCCGATTTTTTGTATCGGTGAAGTGCTTGAAGAAAGAGAATCGGGCAGACATTTTGAAGTAGTGAAAAGTCAGCTTAATAAAGGACTTTTCGATTTGCCGGCCGAAGATTTTAGTAAGCTTGTATTAGCATACGAACCTGTATGGGCTATCGGTACCGGTAAAACAGCCACTCCTGCACAGGCCCAGGAAATGCACAAGTTTATACGGGATCAGATACGAATAAAATATGGCGACAGCATTGCTAATGACTGCTCCATTCTTTATGGGGGCAGTTGTAAACCATCGAATGCAGCGGAGCTGTTTGCTAATGCCGATGTGGATGGCGGTCTGATAGGAGGTGCTTCACTCAATGCCGATGATTTTATGGGTATCGTGAAAGCATTCTGAATATAATCATGTATTGTTCATAAAACGGTCTTCGTGTATTTACGGGATCGTTTTTTTTTGCTCAATTTTGTGATAAACGTAAGTATGGCATATAAGGCAATCCATATTCATCTTGAGCCCGTATCACCGGAATTTTCTGAAATTCTGATTGCCCTGCTCGATGCATATGATTTTGAGGGAGTTCATGAAAGAGATGATATAATTGATACCTATTTTGCTTCCGATAATTTTAATCCCGACTGGCTCGAAGTAATCCAATCTTCACTTTTATCCCTGGGATGCCGCATGGCCTGGAAGGTTGAAGAAATCGCCGATCAAAACTGGAACAGTTTATGGGAGAGCAAATTTGAACCTGTAATTATTGATAAACGCTGTGCTATACGGGCGCCATTTCATCCTCAGTTCACTGATATTGAATACGAGCTTATTATTGAACCTAAAATGGCTTTCGGTACCGGTCATCATCAAACAACCCGCCTGATGATCATGGAGATGCTCGAATCGGACTTCAGGAACAAAAAGGTGCTGGATATGGGATGCGGCACAGGTGTACTGGGAATTCTCGCTTCGATAATGGGAGCCGGGGAGGTGGTTTCTGTCGATATTGATCGCTGGGCTTGTGAAAATACAACGGAGAATGCGGTAAAAAACGGGATTAATAATATTAGAGTCATTCAGGGAAGTAGTAATGCATTACCTGAAAATTCATTCGATATCATCCTGGCGAATATCAACCGGAATATATTGTTAAGTCAAATGACCGACTATGCCCGTCATACCCGAAAAAATAGCCTGCTGATGATAAGCGGCATTTTGGAAGAAGATTCTAATACAGTTAATCACTCGGCTGTTAAAGCACAATTTTCGCTGCTAAGATCAAATTCTTTGGATAAATGGATTGTGATGGTTTTTCAAAGGAAATAGCTATTTTTATAAAAGCGTGTTTCCAAAGATTGATTTGCAGGGATCATTCCTAAAAACAGTAAGAAAGATTAAATAGATTTTTATCTTGAAGAATTCAGCTTTCATATCCGGAACAATAAGAAAAACATGCATCCTTATTCTTTCTTTATTGTTTCTGTTGAACAATTTTTCCCGGGCACAGCGAAATACGGTTTTTACAAGTGAGGCTAATACCTATATCGAAGAATTATCGGCGTTTATGACTAACCTGCCCGAACAATATGAAGACATATTGGATGAATTTATCGATGCCTGGCAGAAAGATAGTTTGTTTGATGAAACCGAAAGGCAAAATATTATCCGGATCAGCCAGCTTATGGTTGACAGGAAGGCCCGTCCTTATCCGCATTTCTATAAATTACTTTCCTGTATGCTGGCTTTCGAAAAATATAACCGCATCCCGCAGAACTACACAAACTGGGTGGCAGGTTTCAGCGATTTACTGGACAAGAGAAAAACCAAAACACTCGAATTCGATAACCTGCTGGAAGTAACCGATATCCTGTTGCGTAAGAATTATATCTATCAGTCCAGCTCGACTACCTGGAGAGCAAGCAACAATAATTACAGGATAGAGGCTGGTAAGGAAATGACCATAGTCTTCGATAAAACCGATCTGATATGTTATTCCAAACGCGACAGCATTCAGCTGTTTCAGACACAGGGAATTTTATATCCTGTCGAAAATTTATGGAAGGGAGAAACCGGTCTGGTGACGTGGGAAAGAGGAGGGTATAGCCGCGATTCGGTTTTTGCACACCTGAAAGAGTATCAGATCGACCTGACCAAATCGGAATACACCGCCGAAAATGTGACCTTTACAAATAAGCTTTATTTCAATGAGCCATTGATCGGGGTTCTGGAAGACAAGGTGAAATATAACACAAGTACCGAAGATGCAACATACCCAAAATTCGATTCATATACCAAGCAATTTGTCATTCATAATCTTTACGAAAATATCGACTACGAGGGCGGACTTTCAATGCAGGGTGCAAAACTTGTGGGCACCGGTACCCAGGAGAATAATGCTCATCTGAAAATTTACCGTAACGATACACTTGTGCTTACGGCTTCATCGGTGTACTTTGGGTTCAGGGCTGACAGAGTTTCAAGTCAGCGAACGGCGATAACAATTAAATTACGGCAGGATTCGATCTATCATCCCAACCTGTTTTTTACCTACCGGGTTAAAAACAGAGAACTTACGCTGCTTAAGACGGATAACTACGCTTCACAGGGTCCCTACTTTAACTCGTACCATAAGCTCGATATGAATTTCGATCAGCTCACCTGGAATATGGACGAGAATGTTATGCGCTTTACAGCACCGCGTGGTGCTGCTATCGGTAATGCTTATTTTGAATCGGTAAATTATTTCAACTACAACAAGTTTATGAACATGATGATGCTCGACCAGCAACATCCGCTCTATGTACTGAAAAAATTTGCTTCAATTTATGGAAGTGATGAATTTCCGGTCGAGGCATATGCCGATTATCTGAAAATGCCCCTGCACGAAGTACAGCATCAACTGATGCGCATGGCTTTTGGCGGTTTTGTGTTTTATGATATGAATACCGAGACAGTTACCCTGAAACCCCGATTGTACGATTATCTGGCAGCAAGCATTAATAAGATCGATTACGATGTTATCAGCTTCGAATCACATGTTCAGGCGCCGCAGGAGAATGCTGTTTATAACATTCGGAATAACGACCTTACAATTAACGGCATTCCCGAAATTCATCTGAGCGATTCGCAAAATGTATGGATATATCCAAAGCATAGCAGGATCGTTCTTAAAAGCAACCGGAATTTTCAGTTCGACGGGATTGTAGAAGCCGGTTTGCTGACTTTCTTCGGCAATAATTTTTTCTTTTCATACGATTCGTTTAAAATAAACCTCCAGAATGTCGATTCACTGCACATCGATTTTCTGACTGGTCGGCTCGATAATTACGGATTGCCCATCATAGAGACTGTACAGAACCAGCTTCAGTATATTACGGGTGAGGTTTTAATCGACAAGCCCGATAATAAATCGGGCCGCGAAAGCTACCCGGAATATCCCATTTTCAAGAGTCTGGAAAATTCCTATGTTTTCTATGACAGGAAAGATATACAGGGTGGGGTATATGAAGCGAACGACTTCTTTTTCGAAGTATATCCGTTCGAGATGGACAGCCTGGATAATTTTAATTGCCGCGATCTGAATTTCAAAGGAGACTTTGTTTCGGCAGGGATATTCCCCTCCTTTGAAAAAGAGTTAAGCCTGCAACCCGACAATTCCCTGGGCTTCAGGCATATGACTCCTACTGAAGGTTTCCCCGTTTACAACGGTAAGGGCACCTATTACAACGAAATGTGGCTTTCCAACAAAGGGCTCAGGGGTGATGGAAAGCTCGAGTACCTGACTTCCACTACCTGGTCGAAGGATTTTATTTTCTACCCCGACTCGATGAACACCCAATCGGCACGATATGAAATTGCGCAGCAAACCACAGGGACCCAGTACCCGAAGGTGAATTCAGTGAATAACTATATACATTGGCTGCCCTATGCCGATCTGATGTATGTGGAAAAAACCGATTCGGACTTCAAAATGTTCAACGATTCCACCTTCTTAAGCGGAAGTCTTACACTCAAACCTTCCGGGTTATCGGGTAAGGGAAGGATGGATCTGAGTAATGCCGATCTGCAATCCAATGAGTTTACTTACCAGGCTTACGATATTAGTTCCGATACAGCCGACTTTTTTCTGAAATCGTTGCATACCGAAGGATTTACCGTGCTTACCGAGAATGTAAGTACCCGTATTAATTACCAGGAGCAAAAGGGGTGGATCAAATCGAACGAAGGCTATTCTATGGTCAGCTTCCCCGATAATAAGTATGTAAGCTATCTCGATTATTTTATCTGGGATATGCAGAAGAAGGAACTCGCTATGGGTTCGCCAACAGCTACTGCCGAGGTCGATTATACCGATGAAGACAGTGAACCTGAGGGTCCGAGGTATATTTCGCTGAAGCATGACCAGGATTCGTTGAATTTTGTGGCACCCCTGGCAAATTATAATTATGAGAAAAACGAAATAAATGCCAAAGGGGTGAAATTTATCGAAGTGGCCGATGCCCGTATTTATCCCGATAAAGGAGAAGTTACGGTGGAACGCGACGCTAAGATGAGAACTCTCGAAAAAGCATGGATCAAAGCCGATACGTTGACAAAATATCACAGGATACATTCAGCTACGGTCAATATCACCGGGAAAAATTATTACTCCGGGTTCGGGAATTACGACTATGTCGATGAAAACAATGAAGTGCAACTGATCCATCTTAATGAGATCGAAGTGGATACAGGAAGACACACTGTAGCGAGCGGTGATATATATGAGTCGGCCAATTTCAGGCTTAGCCCCGTTTATCTGTTCCAGGGAAAGGCTTTCCTGCGGGCGCCCGACTCATTGCTGACCTTCAAAGGTGGGGTGAAGATCGAACATAATTGCGATCAGCTTCCGCCCTCGTGGCTGAGCTTCAAGGCGGTGATCGATCCGAACAATATTTATATCCCGCTGCCCGAACAACCTGTTGATATTAACCTGATCAAGATCTATGCAGGAATGTATATGTATTACGATTCGGTACATATCTACCCGGCCTTCCTTACTGTACATAAGAGTTACAGCGACCGTACCATCATCAGCTCCGATGGTTTCTTATATTATGACAGGGCTGCCCGGCTGTTTAAAATAGGTTCGAAGGCGAAGATCAACGATTTTTCACTGTCGGAAGATTACCTGAGTCTGCACAGGGAAGATTGCCGTCTGTATAGCGAAGGGAACCTCGATCTGGGCGAAGACCTGGGACAGGTGAAGCTGAATGCTTATGGAAGTGTGAAGCACGAACTTACGACCAACGAAACCACATTCGATATCGTTCTTTCGGTCGATTTTTTTATGGACGAACCTATGGCCCAGCTCATGGCCAATGAGATTGACAGCGCCCAGGGATTGGAGCCGGTCGACCTGAACCGGCCCGTATGGAAGAAGACCATGAATAAACTGATAGGCGCCGTAGAGGCCCAAAAGCTTAATGATGAGATTACATTATTTGGTACCATAAAGGAATTACCCCCGGCACTGAACCACAGGTTCATATTCAGCGATCTGAAGCTGAAATGGAACGATGCCACCAACTCTTACCAGTCGGTGGGTAAAATAGGTATTGCCAGTATCGATAATGTACAGATCAATAAGATGATAAACGGCTATATGGAACTCCAGATCAAGCGCAGCGGCGATATTTTCGATTTCTATATCGAGGTCGACCGCCACGCCTATTACTATTTCGGGTACACAAGGGGAGTTATGCAGACCCTTTCGAGCAACCGCACCTATGTGGAAACCATCATGAATATGAAGCCGCGCGACCGCAAAATGAAAGTACCGCGTAACGAGACTTCCTATATTTACATGATCTCTACCGACCGGAAGATGGCCTCTTTCTACCAGAAATACCGGAATGCCGCTGAAGGAAAACCATCGGAAGAAGAGAATGAGGAATAGGATTTGGCAGTACTTTCATTACCAATCCCGTCCTTGACAAAAGAAGCAACCGTGTCTGCTGTGAGCGGATGAGCTCAGTGTAGCTGATCTGGCCGGTTTTATACCCGGAATACCCTTTACCCATACATATCATCCTCTCCTGACTTTACTTTTATGTCCTACTAACTTGTACCGGCAATCTGGAACACCTGTAACTGAGTTTTGGAGATATTTTTTTAATAAATAACCTGGATTTTGTGAGACTATTTATTATATAAACGACCCAAGATCGAGTAGGCAAGGGGAATTTCACCGCATATCTTTCATCGCGACACTTTACAGTCTCCCGTCATACGACTCTTCTAATATATTTTACAACCTAAGGATCGTCCCCTTTCAGGTTGGCAAAATGTAAGACATATTAGCTAAGTCCTTCGCTCCCCATTCATTACAAATGCTTTTTCACTACTAAAACATAATCTGACCTTTTGAAGCCCGCTCATTTAAAAGGGCTTAATCGGGTTAGCCGTAATCTCAATTCTAGCATACAATGAATATTTTACTGTTCATTACTTATCGGAACAGATATAACCAGTAGCGGGTTTAAGAGCTTATCGTCATCAAGTTATAGATAGTTTGATTTGAGCAGCAACTTTGACGACCTCCTATCTCCCGTTTAACAATGTGTGTTGTATGAAGGACTTATTTTTATTTTACTAATTTTCATACATTAATAAGCGTTAAAAATAAGAAATTATAAAAATTTATTGTTTATATCGTAAACTTATTTATATTTGCATCGTATTTATAATTTAAAACTAATAATAATGGAAAACCATGAAAAAGAATTTACCCCTGAAGAGAGTCTTCAATTGATAAGCCAAATTATTGCCAAAACGCGCAGAAATATCAAAATCGCTAGTTTCTTTTTTATACTTTGGGGTTGGGTAACAGTAATTGCTTCCCTTACCTGTTTCTTCTTCATAAAATATTTGGTAAGTACCCAGCAGTGCAAATATATAAATATTGGGGCCTGGATGGCGTGGCTTGTTCCTGTTTTTATCGGATTTATTATCACAATGGCTCATGTTAAAAAAATGGATAGATTTGAAAAGGTTAAAAGTCAAATTGGAAGTATAATAAAAGTATTGTGGTACTCGAATGCTGTAGCTATTATTATAGGCTGCTTCGTTTCCTATAAGCTGAATTTTTATCCGGCTCCCATAGTACTTATTATTATTGGTTTATCAACTTTTATGACTGGTTATATAATTAAATTTAAACCAATAATTTACGGTGGAATAATCTTTTGGCTAGCCGGTGCATTATCTGTGTTCATCCAAAGCGATTACCAATTGCTCCTGACTGCTGTTTCAATTATTGCTGGTTACTTAGTTCCGGGATATATGCTTAAATACAGTAAAGACTAATTAACATGTATAAAGATTTAGATCCATTATTACATTCACAATTACGGCTTGCAATCATATCGACTTTGATTGCGAATGATGAAGCTGATTTTAATTATATAAAAGAAATAACAAATGCAACTTCCGGTAATATCAGCATTCAGATCAAAAAACTTCAGGAAGCTGATTATATTGAGGTTATAAAATCGTTTAAGAACAATTATCAGAATACTTCTTTGAAAATAACAAAGAAGGGCATAAAAGCTTTTGAGGAATATGTTGAAAGTTTGAAACAGTACATTAAATCTCCTAAATAATTTTTTCATCATTTAGTTTATATTATTAACTAATTTAAATATTTAAGTATGAAAACACAACTAATTTATCTGACATGCATGATTTGTATATTGAATTCATACAAAGTATACAGTCACTATTCACAAAAAGAGTCATTATCAATAAAACAATTTCAGGGAAAGTCTTTAAAGGCGATTGAACAAAATGATTCATTGCTGTATAATATACAACTAAGAATATATAATGCCTTTGTTCAGTCGCATATTACCCAGTCAGATCAGGAACTGTTGAAGCTTGAACGATCATTAACTGAGATATACAAGCAGAACAATAACAGCCTTATTGCATACTGGTATTCCTACACCTGTTACTATCATTCAATTTTCTATTTTATAACAAAAGACAATAAGAATTCTGAAAAAATTCTTGATGAAGGCATTAATACACTTAACGAAGCAGAACCTAAAACTTCGGAGCATTTTGCACTCCTGGCTATGATGGAAAGCTTTTCAATTCAATTTGCACCCGGAACAGAAGCAATCTTTATTTCTAAAAGAGTCAAAGAAGATGGCCAAAAAGCAATGGATTTAGACTCTGCAAATCTCAGGTCATATTTTGTATTGGGTTCCAGTGATTTTTATACTCCGGAACAATATGGCGGAGGGGAAAAAGTTGAGGGTTATCTGAAAAAAGCTATCCGGTTGGAAGATCAATCGATGAAAAGTCCATATTTACCAAGTTGGGGTAAAAATTCCGCGTATGAATTACTGATTAGGTTCTACATCAGAAAACAGCAGTGGGACGAGGCAAAGAAGTATTTTAAGGAGGCCATTGCCTTATATCCGGATGACTATATGATAAATCAACTTTCTGGTGAATTAATAAACCATTAATATGACTTTGTTAAAAATAATTGTTTCGCTTGTTTTCCTGCATATTCTGAATATTGTTAATTCGCAAACAATAGTCCTTAAAGGACATGTTTCTGATATGCAGGGAAACAACCTTTTTGCGGTTAACACATATTTACAATATCAAAATGCGGTTGGCACTGTAACTGATTTAGATGGCAATTTTGTTCTGAAATTAACTAATTCAAACATTCATAAGAATGAGTATTTAGTGTTTTCATTCATTGGATATGACCGGCTAAGGATGCCTTTGGATAGCAT